>CAZEYC010000110.1:0-3659 GCA_964516965.1 uncultured Alphaproteobacteria bacterium
TTTCAAAATCTTTTATTTTTTTTAAATCGCTGATAAGTTCACTAGTATATTTATACCCACTTGGAAAAGGAACAAATTTTCTTTTTTTTGTTAAATCTATATTTTCTGAATCTCCTCTAATTGCAACTATAGATTTAATACCTAATTTCCAATATTGTATTGCTAATTTTCTTATAGCACTTTTTTTATCTCCAATACATGTTAAGTGAGGAATTGGTTTTATTGCAGGTCTATAAGTCAATTTTTTAATAGTGTCATGAGTTCTTTTTCTTGTTGTGCCTCCTGCACCATATGTTATAGAAACAAATTGTGGATAAAAAATCTTAAGTTTGTTTAATGTAAGCCATAAATTTTTATACATTTTCTCTGTTTTTGGGGGAAAAAATTCAAATGAAACTCTAGGATTAGTAAGCATTTTTTTATATTTTTGTTGTTTTTTATTGAATACACAAATATTATAGTTTATTAATTAGGAAATTTTAAAAATTTTTTTTTATTACTGATGAGCAGAATTAAAACATTTTTATTTATATTAATTTTTTTATTTTACTCTGAGAAAACTTTATATGCTGACCATCATAAAGTTCAGGTTGATGATGCTATAGTTGTGGAATCAGATTTTGATTTAGAAAAAACCTATGGCACATCTTCAGATTTAAAAGATATAGACCCAATGGAAGGAATTAATAGGAAAGTTTGGGATTTTAATCTTGGATTAGATAAAGCACTAGTTAGGCCTGTAACTCAAGGTTATGTTGATGTAATCCCTGATCCTTTAAGAAGAGGATTAGGTAATGCTATAGATAATTTTTTTACAACTCCTCAATATTTCATTAACAATGTTCTACAAGGTAAATTAGTTGGTGCATATAACACTCTAGCTAGATTTGTAGTAAATTCTACTTTTGGCTTAGGTGGATTTATCGATATTGGAGATAAGATGGGACTTCAGGAAAGACCTGAAAATTTTGGTGATACTTTAGGAGTATGGGGTTGGAAAAAAAGTAATTATGTTCAAATCCCTTTTAAAGGCCCACAAACAACAAGAGATGTTGTTGGTTTTGTAGGAGACATTTTTACAGACCCGTTAATTCTTATTGGAGGTTTGCCACTTTGGGGAAACTTAGTAAAATCTGCAGGTACTGCAGTTGATGATAGACAAGAAACACTAGGAGTTCTTCAAGAAATAGAGAATACTTCTTTAGATTTTTATTCATCAATTAGATCAATGTATGTTCAAAAAAGAATTGACGAAATTGAATCTGATGAACTTTCTACATATCAAAATTATATAAACGATTAAATTAAAAAATGAATTTTAAAAGAGTTATTGTTGTTTTACTTTTGACAGTGTTATTTTGGTCAAAAATTTCTTTATATTCATCAAATATTTTATATGCGAATGAAAGTCCAGCAGATTATGTCATGGATACAACTGAAAAAGCCATAAATACTCTTACTGACGCAAACACAAATCAAAAAGAAAAAGAAATAAAGTTTGGAAAGCTATTTGATGAAAACTTTGATGTGCCTTCTATATCCAGATTTGTTTTAGGAAAATATTGGAAAACTTCATCAACTAATCAAAAAAAAGAATTTATAAGAGCCTTTAGAAATTACATCGTAAAAACTTATTCTTCTAGATTTGGTGAATATTCTGGAGAAAAATTAGCTTTATTAAATACAGAAAATGAAGCTAATCCAAAATTATTTATTGTCCATACTGCTTTAAATAGAGAAGATGGTGCGCCTATAAAAGTAGATTGGAGAGTTGGGAAAAAAAAAGATAGATTTGTAATTTTAGATATTGTTATAGAAGGCATAAGTTTAGCAGTTACTCAAAGAGCTGAATTTACTGCAGTTATTGATCAAAATGAAGGTAATGTAGATAAGCTCATCATTATGCTTAAAGAAAAATCAACTTAATTAAATACGGTGGTGGGCCTGGCAGGATTCGAACCTGCGACATCACCGTTATGAGCGGCGTGTTCTAACCAACTGAACTACAGGCCCAATTAGATAAATATATAATTTTTCTAGCAATCTTACTAGCTGTTATCTAGGAAACTTTTTAATTTTCTTGATCTACTTGGATGTTTTAATTTTCTTAATGCCTTAGCTTCTATTTGTCTAATTCTTTCCCTGGTTACAGAGAATTGTTGCCCAACTTCTTCTAAAGTATGATCTGAATTAACTCCAATACCAAATCTCATCCTTAAAACACGTTCTTCTCTAGGTGTGAGACTAGATAACACTCTTGTAGTTGTTTCACGCAAATTTGAATTTACAGCTGCATCGCCAGGAATAGGAGTGTTTTTATCTTCAATAAAGTCACCTAAAAAACTATCATCATCATCACCTACTGGTGTCTCAAAACTAACTGGTTCTCTAGCAATTTTCATTACTTTACGAATTTTATCTAATGGAATTGATAATTTTATGGATAATTCTTCTGGAGTAGGCTCCCTGCCTATTTCATGCAACATTATTCTTGAAGTTCTTATAATTTTATTAATTGTTTCAATCATATGCACTGGGATTCTAATTGTTCTTGCTTGATCAGCAATTGATCTAGTAATAGCTTGTCTAATCCACCAAGTAGCATATGTTGAAAATTTGTAACCTCTTTTATATTCAAATTTATCAACAGCTTTCATTAATCCAATATTGCCTTCTTGAATTAAATCTAGAAACTGAAGACCTCTATTTGTGTATTTTTTTGCTATAGAAATAACAAGTCTAAGATTGGCTTCAATCATTTGTTTTTTTGCTTGTTCTAATATTCTTTTTCCAATTCTAATTTCTTCTGAAAAATACCTTAGTTCCGTAACAGACATCTCTACTTCATTAGAAACATTTAAAATTTTATTATTTATTATTTTTATTTTTTTTGAATTTTTTTTAAAAAATTTAGCCCAATTATTACTTTTTTTAGACTGTTTAACGGGCCAATAAGGATTTAATTCATTAGAAAAATAATCTTTAAGAAATTCATTTCTTTCAATACCACTTTCTGAAGCTAAAGATAATAACTCTCCTTGAGGAGAAATTAATTTTTTATTTAAACCATTTATAATTTGTATAAAATATTCAACACAATCATCGCTAAAACATAATTTCTCTAAATAATGAATTAATTTATTTTTTAAATTGTTATATCTTTTTTGTTTAGTTTCAGATAATTTTTTGCCTTTATTTATAGTAATTTTCTTTTCATTACAAAGAGGTTTAATTTTTTGATAAGATTTTTCAATATTTTGTAAGATTCTTAATATTCTAGGTTCAATCTTTAATTCCATTAAGGAAATGGTAAAATTTTCTTCATCTTTTGGATCATATTTAACTTCTTTGCTACTTTTATTTTCTTTATTTTTACCATCATTTTTTTTATTATCTAAAGTCTCTTCTGTTTCTTTTTCTTCATTATTCTCTGAATTTTTTGTTTCTTCATTTAAAGATGCATCATCAATTGATATAGGAATTTTTTTACTAATATATTTTGTATAAAATTTCTCTAAATCAACAATTTGACGTAACAAAATCTTTTTTTCTTCAATTTGACTTCTACACAATGAAAAATATTTATAAATTATAGGAAATTCAAAAATAGATAGAATTATTTTCTTTTTTCCTTCTTCCATTTTTTTTGATATTAAAAC
>CAZEYC010000111.1:0-3600 GCA_964516965.1 uncultured Alphaproteobacteria bacterium
AAATAAGTCAAATTCGTCAGTTTCCATACATCAGATGGTAACTCTGTGAATTGAGCTATATTTAAAATCAAAGTATCGGTATCTTTTATTGAATAAACTACACCATCCAACAATACTTCAGTTGTTGGGTCATATTTTATTTCTTCGGGATAAGATTCACAGCCCCAATAAATAAAAAATAATACTGATAATAATGGGTAGAGTTTTTTCATTTCATTAATCATTCAGTAACCCAAATCTACCCATCATCCCACAAACAAACTAATTGTGGGTATATGTGGACAGATCTCCCCGCCATATGGAGCAATAACCCCAAAAGTGTATCCCACCTTTTTGTATCCCATTTTAGGTAATAGATGACTAAATATGATAAGGTATGAAAGAAAAAGCCCCACAATTAAGTGATGCTTTTATTGAGAGGTAAATGGTATCTACTCTCGAGTCGGGGTAGAGAGATTCGAACTCCCGATCTCCTGTCCGTCTAAACTTCGCATTAATTCCTTACTACACATATATCCCGGAGTGCCTGTAACTGATCCGCATGGATAGGTACCGGAACCACACATATAAACATTCTTAAGATCACCAAAACGATAAAAATTAGTGGCCGGCTGGTTAGAGTAATTCCGATCGAAATAGGTCTGCCCACCGGTCAGCACTGTATGATCTATATTGCCGCCAGGGAACAGGAAAATATCTTTCAAATCCTTAGGTGTCAGTAGACGATCCCAAACACAGTCAGCAGGATTTTGGATGTACTGGAATAGTTGTTCCCTAACTTGCTCCTTGACATCATCCAAGTCAGCCCCACCATCACCCAGTGATAAATTCTTGAAAAATACAGTTAACCGGTCGAAAGGCTCATTAAGGCCGAGTTGCCGCATTGACGCTCCCTCACAATAGATCTGCAGATATCCGGGTTCGTAGGCAACATCATCATCCAGAACCCTAAGCGTTGCTTTTTCATATTCATCAATATCCGACACCGAAAACATAAAGCGGAAAGGTGTGTCCGAATCACTTGCATCGGAACCATGCTTCCATTGAACAGGGTTCTTGAACATTAAAGTCAGCTTGCCGCTGCTACCTCGAAATCGTTGTTTTTCAGTCTCTGCAATTTCCGTCTTGGTTCCAACAAGCCGGCAGGCGGTCAACGGGTCAGTTGCCATTACAAGGTAATCGAAAGGAGTTTTCTGAGTCTGGTATTCGCTTTCATATGTAACAGACCCGGCTTCCGTATTCACTTCTGACAACGTACTGGACAGACTAATCTTTACGCCGAGCTCACTGTTGATGCGGGCTAATTCTTCTGTTATTCGCCAAATACCACCCTTCACAAAACCATAATGGCCACCAAAAATAGACCCGGAATCCATTAGCGGTAAAGTAAATGCAGAATATGGGTCATCGAGTGATACTGGCCCACTTTCGGTAACAGTCATGGCCATGTATATCTTACTGCGTTCACTTGTGAAGTAATGGTTCATCAGGCCCCTCGCCGACCCCTTAATCCATAATTCGGTTAAGGTTTTACCCAGAACACTATTTGCGGCTTCTACTGTCGGGGGCATCGCACGACGGTATCCATCCTGAAGGAACTTGACTACTGCCGCCTCATCATTCCGGAATGCCTGCACGTCTCCTTTTTCACCCCACTTACGCTCTAACTCAGCATCCAGTTCTGCGGGGTCACTAAAAATTAGGGTTGGGTTAGTATCACCTGGAAAGTGGATAAATTTTGGGTGTTCAGGGACATAGGCTTCCAGGCAATTGGCAAGCCCGGTCTCCTCATAGACAAAATCCTGCATTAGACCAAGAGTAGTAGCCCCCAGTGGATAAAGTTGACTGACATCCCCAACAGTCGCTTTTGCACTAATGCATGCACCACCCACCTTGGCTGCTCGCTCAATGAGATGCACTTGATAGCCAGAACGCTGCAAGTAATTGGCGGCTACAAGGCCGTTAATTCCAGCACCAACTACTACAATATTTGGTTTGACCATAAATACTTCCAACAACGATAGATTGGGAGAATAGGGATGAGAGAAATAATAGTGGCGTGATGCGGTTAATCATCTCCAAATCTACACATCAACCTACAAACAAAAAACCCCACGAATGTGGGGCTTGATGTTGTAGAAAGAAAAAATCTATTTCAGTAGTACCATCTTTCTTACCTGCCTGAACTCTCCTGCCTGTATCGTATACAGATAAATCCCTGCTGATACTGGCTGTCCAGCGTTGTTGGTAGCGTTCCACTGGATTGATTTATATCCTGCCCTTTTCTGGCTGCTAACCAGTGTGTTGACTTTTCTGCCCATCATATCGTAAATGGTAATGTTGACCATAGCATCTTCTGGTAAGTCATACTGGAGTGTTGTTACCGGATTAAAGGGGTTAGGATAGTTTTGGTGAATCGCAAAAGAAGTTGGGATTTTGTCTTCATCAGAAGTGCCCACACTCTCGATAATCAAAGAAACAACATTTGAATAATCAGTCCAGTAGCCAAGAAAAGCAGAGACCCTGTAAAAGTACTCTGTATTAAGCTCAAGGTCATTATCAGTATAAGTATTATCCTGTAAAAAATTGGATTCAACACCTGTTATAAAAAGTGAATCGGTAGATCTCTCAATTTTATAATACTGAAAATTTTCTATTGGGTCCCAATCTAAAGTGGCCGAAATATTTTCAATGGTGTAATGCAAGCCTGTAACAGCAAAAGAATATTCATAGGCTCCCATATCTGGAGCCAACCCGAAATAATTGGTAATATCTTCTTCACCATCTCCATCTAAATCTACTGTACCGGCATCAATACAGGGTGATCCCTGTTGTAACGAAAAGTCTCCATTTTCTGCATCTGAAAAAAGAGGATTAGCATAGATATTGCCTTCATCATTCCAATCAATATTACTGTATGTAATAGTTGCTTGTGATGAGGACAGAGTTACATCATTTGGGACATTCTCCCAGAAGATTGTATTTGTAATAGTAATACTCCCATTAAAACTAAATGTACCAATGCCTCCACTTGAAGTTTCTGCATCATTTTCATAAATCGTGGAATTATAAAGTTTAAGATTATTTTCAAACCATAAGGAAATCCCTGCTTCATATTCAGCAGAGTTATGATAAATATTAACATTCTCCATGATAGCATTACCATGGTCCATAAAAACGCCCCCACCAGAGGCTGCAAAGTTACCTTCTCCTTCAGTGGCGCTATTTTCAAATATATCTACATCTCTGAGTGCTGCAACAGAGGCTGCTATCATTATCCCACCTCCAAGCCAAGTAGCAGTATTATTGGAA
Organism: uncultured Alphaproteobacteria bacterium; assembly: GCA_964516965.1. Taxonomy (GTDB): domain Bacteria; phylum Pseudomonadota; class Alphaproteobacteria; genus CAYNCC01. The sequence continues at coordinate 3,313 of CAZEYC010000111.1, forward strand.
ATAATAATATTTGTTAAAGTTGGTCCTTCTTGTTCCCAAATGGAAATTCCACCACCGGCATACGCATGGTTTCCAGTTACAATTAAATTTTCCAGAACAGGTATGGATGGTGTCATTTCCCAATCAGTGAATTCTGGATTAGGCGGACAAATATAAATACCTCCTCCACCATAACATTTCGCATCTTCGATATTTCCTCCTGTTATAGTCAAATTAGCAACTTTCACATTTTCACATCTTTCAATTACTAAAACCCTTCGCTGATTTTCAAAATTGGCTTCAGCATCT
>CAZEYC010000112.1:0-3596 GCA_964516965.1 uncultured Alphaproteobacteria bacterium
ATTCATATACAAGATTTAGAAAAATCTATAGCTCCTTTTAAAAAAAAAAATGTATAAAAAAATAATTAAAGAATTTTTACCAATTATTAAAAAGATTTAAGTAAGCATTTTTATTATTAGATTTATTTTATTTATTTTTTCTTCAAAGAACTTTTTTTCTTTTTCATCTGTCGATTTATCTCTTTGTTTCTCAAATTTCAAAAGATTTTCTTTCTCATTTTTTAAATTAAAAGTATTTTTTTCAAAGGCAGTATCGCTTAAAACTATTAATTTATCCTCTGTGACTTCAGCAAATCCTTTATAAACGAAATATTCTTTATCTATTTTATTATTAGTAAATGTTTGTAAAAAACCAGGTCTTAAAGCAGAAATTAAATTAATATGATTTTGTAAAACACCGAAATCCCCTTCTTCTCCAGGAACAACAACCATATTAAAATTATTTGAAACAATTTTTTGGCTTGGAGTTATTAGTTCAAATAAGAATTGTTTATCCATTATTTTTCTTTAGAAATCTTTTTTGCTTTCTCAACTGCTTCTTCAATTGTACCAACTAAATAAAAAGCTGTTTCTGGCAAATTGTCGTACTCCCCGTCCACTATATCTTTAAAACCTTTAATGGTGTCTTCTAATTTTACAAATTTGCCAGGAACTCCCGTAAAAACTTCGGCAACAAAAAAAGGTTGTGATAAAAATCTTTGTATTTTTCTAGCTCTAGATACGGTTAATTTATCTTCTTCTGATAATTCATCCATACCTAAAATGGCAATTATATCTTGTAAGGATTTATATGATTGCAAAATCTCTTGCACTCTTCTAGCAACCTGATAATGTTCTTCCCCAACAATGGTTGGATCTAAAATTCTTGAGGTTGAATCCAAAGGATCAACTGCAGGATAAATGCCTAGTTCTGCTAAAGAACGACTTAAAACCGTTGTTGCATCTAAATGAGCAAAGGATGTTGCTGGAGCAGGATCTGTCAAATCATCTGCCGGAACATAGATTGCTTGAACGCTTGTAATAGATCCTTTTTTTGTAGTTGTAATTCTTTCTTGTAAAGCCCCCATATCTGTAGATAAAGTTGGTTGGTATCCAACCGCAGATGGTATTCTGCCTAATAAAGCAGAAACTTCTGAACCAGCTTGTGTAAATCTAAAAATATTATCTATTAAAAGCAAAACATCTTGTCCTTCTTTATCTCTAAAATGTTCTGCTAATGTAAGACCTGTCAAACCAACACGTGCTCTGGCACCTGGCGGTTCGTTCATTTGTCCATAAACAAGTGCAACTTTTGACTTTTTACCTTTTATATCTATAACTCCCCCTTCAATCATTTCATTATAAAGATCATTTCCTTCTCGAGTTCTTTCTCCTACCCCTGCAAAAACTGAAAACCCTCCATGTTCTCTAGCTATATTATTTATAAATTCCATTAAAATTACGGTTTTTCCAACACCAGCTCCTCCAAACAAACCAACTTTTCCTCCCTTAGAATATGGTGCTAATAAATCTACAACTTTTATACCTGTAACTAGAATCTCAGTTTCAGTTGATTGCTCAACAAATTCTGGTGCTGGTTGATGTATTGAAGCTTTAGTTTTAGATGTTATAGGTCCTCTTTGATCAACAGGTTCGCCAACAACATTTAAAATTCTACCCAGTGTTTCTTTCCCTACTGGAACTAAAATAGGATTACCAGTATCTAAAACTTCTTTTCCTCTAACAAGTCCATCAGTGGTGTCCATAGCAATAGTTCTTACTGAATTTTCTCCTAAATGTTGTGCTACTTCTAAAATTAGTTTTGAGCCTTCATGATCGACTTGAAGTGCGTTTAATATAGGTGGTAAATCTTTTTCAAAACTTACATCAACAACGGCTCCTGTGACTTGTGTGATTGTTCCAGTATTTTTTTTTGTCATATTAGACTGCCTCTGCTCCTGAAATAACTTCAATTAATTCTTTGGTTATCTGCGCTTGTCTCGATCTGTTATAATTTAATGTCAATGTATCAATTAATTCCCCAGCATTTCTAGTTGCATTATCCATAGCTGTCATTCTTGCTCCTTGTTCGCCAGCAGCATTTTCTAATAATCCACTAAAAGTTTGAATAGCAATATTTTGCGGGACTAAATTTTTTAAAACTTCTTCTTCTTCTGGTTCATATTCATAAATTGCATTATTTTTATTTTCATCTTTCTTTGAAATATTATCAACATTCTCAAATACTGGTATAATTTGTTTTAATTGAGCTTCTTGTTTAATAGCAGATTTAAATAACGAAAACACTATATGCGCAATATCAAATTCTTCATTTTCATACATTAACAAAATTTTATTAGCAATTTTTTCAGCAAATTCATAATCAATTTTTTTTTGTATTGAAATAGGCGTTGAATCAATAATTAATTCATTAAATTCTCTTTTTAAATGGTCAAGGCCCTTTTTACCTACACAAAAAATTTTTACTGTTTTATTTGAATCTAATAAATTTTTAATTTTATTTTTTGCTAGTTTTGTTATGGCTGAATTAAAACCTCCGCATAGACCCCTATCAGATGTCATAAGCACTATCAAATGAATTTTATTATTTTCTTTTCCTTTAATAATTTCAGGAGCATTCTCCATATTCTTTATATTTGAAATAGCATTATCTATAATTGCTTGCATTCTATCTGCATATGGTCTTGATGCCTCCGCTTCTGTTTGGGCTTTTTTTAATCTTGCACCTGCTACTAATTTCATTGCTGAAGTAATTTTTTTAGTTGATTGAACACTATTAATTCTATCTCTTAAATATTTTAAACTTGCCATAATATAAAATTATTTATCCTCCTTTTCGTTTTCTTTAGGAACTTCATCTTGTTTATCTTCAACTATAAGTTCTTCTTTTTTATATGAACTTAAAAAAGATTTAATAACATCATGCAATTGTTTTTCTGTTGATTCTTTTACTTCTTGATCTTTTTTTACTATTTCAAGCAACTTTTTTTGTTTATTTCTACAATGTTCTATTAAATTGTTTTCAAATTGATTAACATACTCCACTTTAACCTTATCAAGATATCCGTTAACTCCTGCAAAAATAGAAACTACTTGTTCTTCAACAGGAACTGGTTTGTACTGTGGTTGTTTTAAAACCTGAGTTAATCTAGCCCCTCTATTTAAAAGTTGCTGAGTTGCAACATCTAGATCTGAACCAAATTGAGCAAATGCTTCCATTTCCCTATATTGTGCTAATTCTAACTTTATACTTCCTGCTACTTGCTTCATGGATTTAAGTTGTGCAGCAGAGCCAACTCTACTTACTGATAAACCAACATTAATTGCCGGTCTTATACCTTTATAAAAAAGATCAGTTTCTAAAAAGATTTGACCATCAGTAATAGAAATAACATTTGTTGGTATATAAGCAGCTACGTCATTTGCTTGAGTTTCTATTATTGGTAATGCAGTTAAAGAACCTGCTCCATATTTATCACTCATTTTTGCTGCCCTTTCTAACAATCTAGAATGTAAATAAAATACATCCCCTGGATAAGCTTCTCTTCCCGGAGGTCTTCTTAATAAAAGTGACATTTGTCTATATGCAACAGCTT
>CAZEYC010000113.1:0-3530 GCA_964516965.1 uncultured Alphaproteobacteria bacterium
CATTAATTGTTCTTTTAAGTTCTCAGCTAAAGTATTAGCTGGTACTTCTTCATTATCTGTTTCAGGAAGTAATAATCTTGATTTTAAATATGTTAACCAAGCTGCAATAACTAGATAATCAGCAACCAATGTTAAATTATTTGTTTTAATTTCTTTTTTAACAAATTCAGTATATTGATCAGCTAACTCTAAAATTGATATATTTTTTAAATCAACTTTTTGTGTTTTTGCCAGATCCAATAAAACATCTATAGGGCCTTCATATCCATCAATGTTTAGAACTAATTCATTATTAATCATTTTATTAATTATAAATATTTAAAACAAAATTTTCTACTGTGGAAAATTAATTATTAAACTTTTTCTTTATATTTACTATTTTTTTAAATGAAACTGAGTCTATATGAGGTATAACTTTCTGTATTTTTCTCATTTCTTTAATTTTTCCATTACAGTGTAGAATAATATTACAGCCAGAATTTAAAATATTTATAACTCTAGAAGTCAAAGATCCTTTTAAAGCCTTCATATTAATATCATCTGATATTAATAGACCTTTAAAACGAATCTTCTTTTTTATGATATTTTTTATAATAAATTGTGATGTGCAAGCTAGCGAAGAATCAATTTTTGAATATATTATATGTGCAATCATGGCAAATGGTTGATTATTTAACTTTTTAAATGGTAAAAAATCCCTTTCTATTAAATCTTTTAAATTAATTTCAACTATAGGTGTCAATTTATGACTATCGACTTTAGAAGGACCGTGGCCAGGTATATGTTTTAATACAGGAATAATACCCATACATTTTAATCCTTTGCAAAAAATTTTTCCCAATTCACTTACAATATCAGGATTATTAGAAAAAGCTCTATTACCTATAACACTATGAGTAAATGGATATTTGACATCTAATACAGGTGCACAATTAACATTGATACCAAGATTTTTTAAATCTTTAGCTATATTTCTTGAATTTTCAAAAACTAATTTTTTTGCATGTGCTAGATTATTTTCAGCTTTTTTACCAAAAAAGTCTGCTGGTGGATATTTTTTCCAATGAGGTTTTTTTAGTCTAGCTACACGACCTCCTTCTTGATCTATCATGATTAAAGGATAATTATGTGATAAAGAATTCTTGAGATCTTTTACTAATTCTTTTAATTGATGAAAATTTTTACAATTTCTTTCAAAAAGAATAAAGCCTAAAGGATTTGTTTTTTTAAAAAATTCTTTCTCTACATTAGTTAATTTTTTCCCTGCAATTCCAAAAATTATAGCTTTAGGTATTTTCTTATTTCTGATTTTTCTAACATTCATTATTTAAAGTACAAGATTCCTCTAATGGATTTTTGTGTATTTCTTCATTGTATTCAATTCTATGTGGTTCTTGATCAGCACTAATAACAGGAATTGCATTTTCATTCTTTAAAGCTTTTCTATCATCTAATATTATTATTTTTTTTAAAAACCAAAAAAATAAAATAAAAACAAATAGTACTAAAATAATTTTTATTATATTTTTAATTGATAATAACATTTATTATTTCATTACTTCTAAAGGTTTAATTCCAAGTATTTTAAGTCCATTACTGAGTATAATTTTTAAACTATAAATCATTCCTAATCTCGCAAAAGTTAAATTCTTATCTTTTGAATTTATAAATCTTAAATTTGTATTTTGTTTTCCATAATTCCAAAGAGTATGAAATTTTGATGCTAAAGCTTGTAAATAAAAAGGAATTCTGTGAGGTTCTTGATTAACAGATGCATCTTCAATAATTTTAGGCCATTTACCTATAAATTTAATAAGATCTAATTCATAACTATTATTAATTAAATTAAAATTATTTTTTTTTATATTTTTTAAACTTATCTCACTATTATTAAAATAATTTTTTGCTTCTCTTAACACTGAACAGCATCTTGCGTGTGCATATTGGACATAAAACACTGGATTGTCTTTACTCTCTTCTTTTACTTTATTTACATCAAATTCTAATTTTTCAGTATTTTTTCTTGTTAGCATAATAAATCTAGTCACATCTTTACCAATATTTTTAATAATATTATCTAAAAAAACATAGGTCCCTTCTCTTTTTGACATTTTTAATATTTTCTTATTATCAACAACTTTAACAAGCTGGCATATTTTGATAATTAATTTAATTTTGTTATTAGTAATAGAATTAACTGCACTAGATAATCTTTTAATATATCCTCCATGATCAGCTCCCCAAACATTTATCATAAAACTAAATTTTCTCTTAAATTTATCAAAATGATAAGCTATGTCTTTTAGAAAATATGTATATTCATTATCAGATTTCATAATAGGTCTGTCTACGTCATCTCCAAATTTTGTTGATTTAAAAAGATATTGCTTCCTTGATTCCCAATTCTTTATCTCTTTGCCTTTTGGTTTTTTAAGAAATCCTTGATAAAGTAAATTTTTTTTCTTTAAAATATCTATAACGTTCTCAATCTTTTTATCTTTTAACAAAGAGTCCTCAGAAATAAAATTATCAAACTTAATACCTAGTGAATTAAGATCCTTTTTTATAATATTCATCATATACCTTAATGAATGTTTTTTAATAATTTCGAAATCTTTTTTATTTGAAATTACTAGTTGATTGCCACATTTTTTTTTTAAATCTTTGGCAATTGGTATTAAATATTCACCTGGATATAGATATTCTTTTAATTTTATTTTTTTTTTATTAACAATTTCTTGATATCTAAGAAAAACAGTTTCAGTAAGAATATCTATTTGATTACCAGAATCATTTATATAATATTCTTTACAAACTTTGTATCCAACTTTGCTTAATAAATTTGCCAAAACATCGCCATATACAGCTCCTCTACAATGTCCAATATGAAGTGGACCAGTGGGATTTGCAGAAACAAATTCTACATTTACTGATTCCCCTTTGCCTAAATTAGAAAGACCATATTTTTTTTCAAGTTTTAAAACATTAACAAGTTCTTTTAACCAAAAATCTTTTTTTAAAAATAAATTAATAAAACCTGGTCCTTCTACCTTTGTATTATCTATATAACTAATTTCCTTTATTTTATTAGCTAATCTGTTGGCAAAATCTATAGGTGTTTCTTTAATATATTTGGAAAATACCAAAGCAACATTTGTCGATATGTCTCCAAATTTTTCTGAAGGCGGTTCATCGATTTGATATTGTTGAAAAATTTCTTTTTTATATGATTTATTTTCTATTAAATTATCTTTAATAATGCTATTAATATCGTCTCTTAACTTATTGTAAATACTCATTTTTTTTATATTTTATTACAGATTTTAAGTATATATCTATCAGTCATTCCTGAAATATAATCAATAATCATTTGTTTATCATCCACTTCAATATCGTTATAGGTATCTTTGACCCATTTTGATGGGATATCCAAACCTTTTTTAGAATAAAGATGGTACAAATTTTCTATTATTTTTTTATATTTTTTTGTTTTATTAATAACTGATTTATGATTATACATTCTCTTATTT
>CAZEYC010000114.1:0-3526 GCA_964516965.1 uncultured Alphaproteobacteria bacterium
AATTATTATTTTTATTGTACAACTCATATATAAATCTTTCTAAATTACTTGGTAATTGTATATCCATACTTGGAGTAATAGTTTGTTTTACATATTTTAATTTAATAAAACCTTTATTTGTAAAAGTCGATAAAACATCATTTTCATTTGTTGCAATGATTAATTTATCTATAGGTAAGCCAAGTTTTTTTGCTACATAGGCAGAATATATATTTCCAAAATTTCCAGAAGGCACTGAAAAATTAAATTTCTTTTTTTTATTTTTAATTTTTGAGATGCAAAAAAAATAATAAATAGTTTGAAATAAAATCCTTGACCAATTTATTGAATTTATAGCTGAAAAATTAAATTTATTTTGTAAATCTTTATCAACAAACAACCTTTTAACAATTCTTTGACAGTCATCAAAATTTCCCTTTAGTGCAATGTTATGTATATTTTTTTCTTTAACTGTAGTCATTAATCTTCTTTGAATATTAGATATTTTTTTTAAAGGATGAAAAATAAATACTTCCATAGTATTTTTTTTTTTACAACCATCTATTGCAGCAGAGCCAGTGTCTCCAGAAGTAGCACCAAGAATAGTAATTTTTTTATTTCTTTTTTTTAAAATATAATCAAATAAATTTCCTACTATTTGTAAAGCATAGTCTTTAAATGCTAAAGTAGGGCCATGGTATAATTCAAGTAACCATTCGTTATCACTTAAATTTTTTAATGTTGCAATATCATTCTTAGAAAAATTTTTTAAAGATTTTTTAATAATTTTTTTTAACTCTGTATCTTTTATTTCATTACCAATAAATCTTTTTGAAATATGAAAAGCCATTTCATAATAAGTCATTCTTTCAAATTTTTTAAAATCTTTATTTGAAAACTTTACCCATTTTTTTGGAACATACAAACCTCCATCTTCAGCTAAGCCTGTCAATAAAACTTCGCTAAATTTTTTTTTTATATTTCTATTTCTAGTGCTTTCGTAATACAAAATATATATTTGTTATGTGTTTTTAATTTAGATATCTATTTATTAAATGTTTTTTAAAATATTCAATATTTAATTCTTCTCCAGTAACTTTTTTTATTAATTCATCACTAGTATATAATGATCCTTTTTTATGTATATTATCTCTTAACCATTCTAATAACTTTGTAAATTTTCCTTTGGATATTTGATTACTTAATGAAGGTATTTGTTCTTTTGCTTTTGCAAAAAATTGTGCTGCATAAAGAGCTCCTAATGTATAAGTTGGAAAATAGCCAAATGTTCCATGAAACCAATGAACATCTTGTAAACATCCATCTTTATTGTTTTTAGGTTCAATTCCTAAATACTTTTTCATATACATATTCCAAATTTTTGGTATTTCTTTAACTTTTATATTTCCATCAATAAGTTCTTTTTCAATCTTATATCTCAGAAAAACATGTAAAGGATAAGTTACTTCGTCTGCATCAACTCTTATAAAACTTGGTGTTACGTACGTATATATTTTGTACAAATTTGAATATCCCCATTTATTACCTTTCTTTTTAAAAACCTTTTTTATATATGGTGATGCAAATTTTAGAAATTCTAAACTTCTACATATTTGCATTTCAATAAAAAGAGATTGGCTTTCATGAATAACTGTTCCCAATGAATCACCTACAGGTTGATATTTCCATTTTTCAGGAAGTCCTAAATTATATAAAGCATGTCCAGTTTCATGTAAAACACCCATTAAACTTTCTACAAAGTTATTTTGATTATATCGCGTAGTTATCCTTGCATCTTTATATGCTCCACCGCAAAAAGGATGCATACTTATATCTAACCTGCCAATAGAAAAATTAAAACCAACTTTTTCCATAAATAATCTTCCTAGTTTTTCTTGAAGATCTAAATTTATTTTCTCATTAATAAAATTAATTTTTTTATTTTTTTTTTGATAAATCAAAACTTCTTTTAAAAAATCTGTTAAAAATGACATTAATTGATTAAAAATTTTATCAATTTTATTTGAATTTAAATTTTCTTCATAATTATTCAATAAAGCATCATAAGTTGAACAATTTAAAACCTTACCTTTAATTTTAGCTTCAATTTTTCTTAATTTTAGAACTTCCTCAAACTTTGGTATTAAACATTCAAAATCATTTCTTTTTTTAGCAAATCTCCAAGACATCTCACAATCACTAGTAGCCTCAGAGATTCTTTTTAAAAGTTTTTTGTCTAGAATGTTATTTAAAATATATTCTTTTTTTATTAATTTTATATTCTTTATTTGCCATTTATTTAAACTTTTTAATTTTTCAGAATTTTTAATATAATTAAAAAAATTTTTATCTTTTAACATTTTATGAGAAATAATACATAAATTGCTTAATTGATCTGTTCTTCCATCAATACTTTTATTTGGCATAAATGTTGATCTATCCCAACTTAATATACCCATTGCTTCATATAACAATGAAATTTCTTGATATTTTCTTTCTAACTTTTTGTAAAAATTAATTCTCATTTTTTTTTCTTAAATAAATATAATTCATAATTAAAAATACGATGCCAAGAAAAAACCAAGTCACAGAATATTGTAAGTGATTATTAGATAATTTAATTTTTGAATTATTTGGAATAGCATATTCTTGTAGCTCACTACTACTAATTAAATCTAAAAAAACTCCTTTTATAATATTTAATCCAGTAAATTCAGACATTTGCTCTATATCAATATAATACCATAAGTTTTTTTTTTTGTTATTCCTTGGTGTAAAAATATTTTTTAAATTTGCTTCCTTAATAATTCCTTTTACAGAAATCTTCTTATTTTTATTTGTATTAATTTTTTTTTCTTTTATCCAACCTCTATTAATTAACACATATCTACTGTCATCTAACATAAATGGAGTTATAAGGCTATATCCAACTTTATCATTAAAAACTCTTGGTCCTAAAAACATATTTTTTTCATTTAAAAAATAACCTTCTAAATAAATTTTTTTAAATATAAATTTATTTAAATCTCCGCTTAATGTATTTATATTTATAGCTTCAGAATTATAAGCATTTTCTATATTTTCTATTAAATCTTTTTTCCAATAAAGTCTTTTTACCTGCCAAATACACAAACTGAAACATAGCAAGGAAATTATAATGGAAATTAAAGTAAAAAGTTTTTTTGTTTTAAATAACACTTATTTTATTTATTTCTGTATTTAAAATTTAGAGCAATGAAAATAACCTTTAAGTATTTTATCAATAATATAGATAATATTATTATTAAAGGAGTCCATATAACGATATGCAGCCATAATGGAGGAGAAAACTTTATTTCAACAATAATAGCAAGTAAAACTACAAAAATATTCAAAAAAAACATTGCAAAAAAACTTGGTCCATCGCCAACCTCGTGATCAGATAATATTAATCCACAATTACATTTTTTTTTTAATTTAAGAAAACTTTCAAAAATAGATTCTTTTCCGCAATTAGGGCAACAAAGATTTTTAGTAATATATATAAGAGATGGTTTTTTTTTCACAA
>CAZEYC010000115.1:0-3518 GCA_964516965.1 uncultured Alphaproteobacteria bacterium
TTCCAGAGCCAACTTTTCTTATATCGCCATGCCCAAAATATTTATTTAGAAGATAACCAGTTGGAATAGAGCCTATTAAAAAGGCTAATATAACATTAAGCAGCATAGGAAACTTCACCGCTGCAAATTGTTTTTATGACTTTTCCTTGAGATGGTTTTTTATCAAACGGTGAATTTTTAGATTTGCTTTTAAATTTTTTTACATCAACTACAAAAGGTTTGTTTGGGTCAAAAATTAAAATATCAGCTCTTGATCCTTTTGATAAAGTGCCATGATCAAGATTTAAAATGTCAGATGGATTTTTTGTTAGTTTCTTGATTACATCAATTAAAGTTAGTGATTGGTTATGATAGAGTTCTAAACTTAAAGGAAGTAATGTTTCCAATCCTATAATTCCTTTTTCAGCACTTATAAAAGGCAATCTCTTATTATCTTCGTCTTGAGGTGTATGATCACTTTGTATAGCATCTATAATTCCATCTTTTAGTCCTTTTATAATAGCAATCCTATCTTCTTCTGATCTTAAAGGCGGAGATACTTTAGTAAAAGTTCTATAGTCTTCTATTGCCTGTTCATTTAATGTGAAATATTGTGGTGAAGTATCACATGTAACTTTTAAACCTTTTTCTTTTGCTTTTTTTATAACTTCAACTGATTCAGCAGTGGATACACAAGAAACATGATATTTAGCATTTGTTAATTCAACCAATCTTAAATCTCTTTCAATAACAATAACCTCAGCTTCTTTTGGAATTCCTGGAAGTCCCAAACGTGTAGAAATTTCTCCTGCATTCATAACTCCATTAGAAGCTAGACTACGATCTTCTGGAAATTGAATAATCAAACAATTAAAAACTTTTGAATATTCTAGAGCTCTTTTTAATACTGAGGTGTCATCTATGGCTTTTGTTGCATCAGTAAATCCTTTAACACCAGCTTCAGTTAGAAGACCTATTTCCGATAAATTTTTACCATCAAAATTTTTTGTAATAGAACCATAAGTATAAAGATTAATTTTTGATACTTCTTTAGCTCTTTTTTGAACAAAGTGTGCAACAGACACATTATCTATAACAGGGTCAGTATTTGGAAGACAAACTAGGGTTGTAATTCCACCAGCAAATGCAGCCTCACTTCCGCTTTTCATATTTTCTTTATGTTCTGAACCTGGTTCTCTCAAAGATACTCTCATGTCAATTAAGCCTGGACATAAACACAAACCTTTGCAGTCATTAATTCTTATATAATTTTTTGGCTTTTCTTTTTTATGAAGATTTGGACCAATATCTACTATTTTATCTTTTTCAATTATAACATCCCCAATAAATTCTTTATTTTTACTAGGATCCAATATAGTTGCATTTATAAAAGCTTCTTTCATTTATCAATTCCTATCGTTAACATTTCTAAACACGCCATTCTTACAGCAACTCCTGTTTCAACTTGCTGATGTATAAGACTTCTATCAAGATTATCAGCTAAAGAGCTATCAATTTCTATACCTCTATTCATAGGACCCGGATGCATTATAAAAGCATCTGATTTGGCTTTTTTTAACTTTTTTTGATCAAGTCCAAAAAATTTAAAGTATTCTTTTGTTGAAGGGACAAACATTCCTTTCATTCTTTCTGTTTGAAGTCTTAACATCATAACAATATCTGAATTAACAAGACCTTCATACATGTCATGAAAAACTTCTACCCCTAATTTTTCAATTCCTGGTGGTATTAATGTTGGCGGGGCAATAACTTTTATGCGAGCTCCTAATTTTGAAAGAAGCAAAATATTTGATCTTGCAACTCTACTGTGCAAAATGTCACCACAAATAGAAATATTTAATCCTTTAATTTTTTTATTATTTCTTTTTATTGTTAAAACATCCAACAATGCTTGAGTTGGGTGTTCATGTGTGCCATCACCAGCATTTATAACTGAACAATTAACCTTCTCTGATAATAGTTTTACTGCTCCACTATCTGGGTGTCTAACAATTAAAATATCTGCATGCATAGCATTGAGCGTCATTGCAGTATCAATTAAAGTTTCACCTTTTTTTATAGAACTAGCTGAAGCAATCATACTAATACTATCTGCGCCAAGTCTTTTAGCAGCTAATTCAAACGATGTTCTTGTCCTTGTAGAAGTTTCAAAAAATAGATTTATAACTGTATTTCCCTTTAGGCTTTTTTCTATTTGACCTTTTTGTCTATTTGCATTTGCATAAAAATTGGCTTTATTTAAGAGAATTTCTATTTCTGAAACAGATAAATCATCGACACTTAGAAGGTGTGGCTTTAGTAAGATGCTCTTACTATCTTTTAATGGTTTCATTAAAAGTCTAATATGGACATATTTTTACAAATGTTCAAGGAAGTTTTTCTTTTTTTTTTATTTATTCAATTTTTTAGATAATCAAGGAAATCCTGTAGCAAACCACTAGCAACAATCTTATCAATTACTTTTTTTCTTTTTTTTCTTGAAACATTATTGTTTATTAGAATCTTTTCTTGAGCAACAGTAGATAATCTTTCATCCCAAAAAATAATATCTATATTAATTATTTTTAATAAATTATTTATAAAATCTTTCACACTTTGACAATTTACACTTTCACTACCATCCATGTTATATGGCATACCAACTAAAAGTGCTTGTATTTTTTTTTGTTCAATTATTGTTTTGATATGATTTATATCTATAATTTTCTTTTTTCTTTCTAAAACCTCACTTGGTAATGCAATCGAACATTCTGGATTTGAAATAGCTATGCCAATTCTTTTTTCTCCATAATCAATAGATAAAATTGATTTCTTTTGTATTGTTTTATTTTTAAAATCTTCTTTACTTATAATTGGCATATCTAATATAAAGTTAATAATACATAATATATTTAATTCCTATGCAAATAGATAAAAAATTAGTAAAAAAAATCGCCTCTTTATCAAAAATTAATCTTAAAGATAAGGAAATTGAACAATTTTCACAAGAGTTATCAAAGATTATTACTTGGGTTGAAAAACTTAATGAAGTAGAAACAGACAAAGTTGTGCCTGTTACTAATCCAAGCGATATAAAAATTCCTTTTCGTGAAGATAAAGTTGATGACGGAAAAATTGAAGAAAAAATTTTAAAAAATGCCCCAGAGAAAAAAGGTAATTATTTTGTGGTGCCAAAAGTAGTTGAATAAGTATGGTAGATTTTAAAAAATTAAGTATTGAAAAAGCACTAGAACTTTTAAAAACAAAGCAAATTAGTTCAAAAGAATTGGTAGAATTTTATTTAAAAGAAGCAGAAAATAAAAAAAATTTAAACGCTTATATTTCTCTTAATAATGAAAATGCAATTAATTCAGCTAAAGAAAGCGATAAAAAGATTGTATCAAATAATGCAAGACCATTAGAAGGAATTCCTATAGCTGTAAAAGATTTGTTTTGCACGAATAATTTTCAAACTACCGCAGCTTCTAAAATGTTAAATAATTTTATTCCTTTATATGAATCAACAGTTACTCAAAAAT
>CAZEYC010000116.1:0-3507 GCA_964516965.1 uncultured Alphaproteobacteria bacterium
ACAGATCCTTCTTTATGATCAACAGAACCTGTCATCCATGCAGAAGCACCGCCAACTTTCCAAGCATCATCGTGTTTGCCTGATGCAATAGCAGCTTTTTCTGCAGCAATATCACGGTGTAATGGTTCGTCTCCAATGCCTGGATCAGTAACATTTACAAAGTCACCATTCCAACCTTTAAGACCGTCAGGGTTGGTATAAGCAGGTGAAGGTACTGTATACCATTTCCATGCTAATTTGCCGTCACTAACATTGTATGCAGATATAAATCCACGGATTCCGTATTCAGCACCGGACATACCCATGATAATTTTATCTTTATAAACAGCAGGTGTATGAGTTTCAGAATAGCCAGCTTCGTTATCAGCTATTTGTATTTCCCATGCAAGAGCTCCTGTTTTTTTATTCAATGCAACTAGCATTGCATCCAAAGTAGCAAAAATCACTTTATCTTTTAATAAAGCAACACCTCTACTATTTGGACCACAGCAATAAATTGCTGGTTTGTTTTTATGCGTATATTGCCATAACTCTTTACCAGTTTTTGCATCAACAGCAAAAACATGATTGTAAGGAGTTGTGTAATACATTATACCATTTTCAACAACAGGTGTTGTTTCGTGAGAGCCTAATTTTTCGCCATGCTGATGAATCCATTTAACTTTAAGATTCTTTGCATTAGAAACATTAATGCCATCACTTGGATGGTAACGCATTTGTCCAGCATCACCACCATATCCTAGCCAATTTTTACCAGGTAATTTAGCATATTCGCCAGAACTTGTAGCATATGCAAAACCACTGATAGTAGCTAAAACTGTAGCAACACTTAGTGTTTTTTTAATTGAAGTCATATATATAACCTCCCGAGATTAATATTATAAAGCTAAAAAAAATTTAGCATTTAAATATTTATATTAAAAAAACTATTTGTCTAGTCAAAAATGCCACATTTTCGCCATATTTAACTTATTTCATTAATTTCTGTAATCTGATCTATAGATTATTTAAAAGTTCATTAGATAACGCTTTAGTTTTCTTTTCTAGAAAATCCATTCTTTGACACTGAAATTCCGCTTCTTCTTCTGCATCATCAGCAATTTCTAAAATCCAACCCTTTTTACTTCTACCAATGTTTTTTTTTACATATTTCTTATCTTTCAAATTTTCTTTTACTAATTCTTGTTCTGCAAGTTTTACTCTTGTAATAAATTGAAAAACCCCATGCTTCGCAAAACTCAGATAAAGAGACATTTCTTGAAAAACGCCAGAAAAAACCAAATCAAATTTCTTTTTTTTAATATTTTTATCTTCTATTTTGTCTGAAAACGCATTTATCGCTTTTTTTCCTTGATCTATAGAATTTGCATGATTCGTAATAAATTCTACTAATTCTTTTATTTCATTATCTTTTTTCCAATCAGAATTTAAGACTATATTTTCTTCTGGCCAAAAATCAGACGTTTTTGGATTATTTACATGACTTTTCTTACATGGCCACTCATCTTCGTTGACTATAATATCAACAGCAAATGATACATTGTATGCTAAAAATAAGTAAAATAAAAAAAAACAAATTATATTTTTCATAGTAATAAATTAATAAAAAAATTTTACAATATAGTAAGTATTTAATGTTGAAAATAAAAAAAATTAGGAATTTTAATCTTAAATCAAAAAAAATTTTAATTAGAGTTGATTTAAATGTACCTACTAAAAATGGAATAATTACTGATGAAACAAGAATTAAGAATATTATTCCATCATTAAAAAAAATTATCAGTAATGATGGGTTGCCAGTAATTATTAGTCATTTAGGAAGACCCAAAAAAAAGGATAGCAAATATTCATTAAAAAAAATTGTAAAACCCCTGTCTAAAAGTTTAGGTAAAAAGGTTTTTTTTATAAATGACTGCATAGGAATAAATGTTGTTAATGCATTAAATAAAATTAAACCAGGACAAATATTATTACTAGAGAATCTGAGATTTCATAAAGAAGAAATGATGAATGATATTACTTTTGCAAAAAAACTAAGTAAACCCTTTGATATATATATAAATGAAGCATTTAGTGCTAGTCATAGAAATCATGCATCTATAGATAAAATTACGAAATTTCTTCCCTCAGGAATTGGAATAAATATGGAAAAAGAATTATTTAATCTACATAAATTTTTGCATAAACCACGCCAACCCTTAACTGCTATTATAGGTGGATCAAAAATGGAAAGTAAAATTAAGACAATAAATAATCTAATTAAAAAATGTACTTTTTTAATATTAGGCGGAGGTATTGCAAATACTTTTTTAAAATCAAAAAATATTAATATTGGAAAATCTATTTATGAAAAAAAACAAATAAAAAATGCAATAGATATTCAAAAATTAGCAAAAAATAGAGGTTGTGAAATAATTCTTCCTGTTGATGTAGTAGTATCAAATAAAAATAAAAGCATTGACATAAAAGATATAAAAAATAATTACAAAATTTTTGATGTTGGAATTAAAACTATAAATATTATTAAAAAAAAAATTAATTGTTCTAGTACTGTTATTTGGTCTGGACCTTTAGGTTTCTTTGAAAAAAAACCATTTGATAACTCTACTAATAAAATATCTAATATAATAAATTCTAACAAAAGATTAATAAGTATTGCTGGTGGTGGCGATACAATTGCCGCAATTAAAAAAAATAAAAAATTTAAAAATTTTACATTCTTATCAACTGGTGGTGGTGCTTTTTTAAGTTGGCTTGAAAAGTATACATTGCCAGGAATTGAAGTTCTAAAAAAGAACTAATATGATTTATATGATTTTTCTTCGATTAAGTTTGATCCTGTAATAGTATTTATTTCACGTTTAATTTTTGATCTTTTATCATTATTTATATAGACAGCTCTAGCCAATTTAATAAATGTTTCTTTAAAATCTCTCTTTGATTCACAATTTCTAATCTTGTCTTCAATTTCCCAAAGAATTTTATTTATTTTAATTAATTGTTTCTCATAATGATCAAGTTTTTTATTTTTTTTAATATTAGACTTATAAATTTTTTCTAAGAAGTTTAATTCCTTAATAATATTCTTTTGTTTATTTTTATTAGTAATCTTTTTCTCTTTAATTTTTAAAATAGATATTTTGTCAATCAATTCACCGACGGATATAGGAACTAAAATATTATTAGTGTTCATTTTTGAAAAATTTATCAATTACTTTATTTACAAAATCTGGTTTTATTTTATTAATATTTGTTGAACCAAAATCTCTTGAATCAATAGAAACTGAGCCCGGGGTTAATCCTGTATACTTACCTGGCAGACTTCTACCAAATATTTTAATTACTGGTGACCCTCCAGCATCAAGCATATGAGCGGTGCCACTATCATTTGAAACTGAGCACTTTGTTCTTTCTGCCAAAGCAATTACAAAGGCTGGTCCTTTAATATTTGGTTTTCTATATTTTCCCCATTCTGGAAATATTGATTTAGGAACTTCACTTTTTATA
>CAZEYC010000117.1:0-3500 GCA_964516965.1 uncultured Alphaproteobacteria bacterium
ATTTATAGCCTTTTTAATTATTTTTGCTTTAACTTCTTCATTTTTTTCTCTTATAGCTCTTTGGTATAATATAGCCTGAGTTAATTTTCCTAGATATACAGTTTGATCATCTATTGAAAAATTCATTTCCTCATCAGTAACTTGGTAACTATTATAAATCTCTTCAACAACTTCAGCAGACAAATTTATTAATTTTTGTGATTTTTCTAATGTTTCTATTCTAGTTTCTATAGGAACATTCGGCATTTTATATAACATGGTATAAAACAAAGGGTTGTTTTTAAAATACAAACCTTCGTTTAATTTAATTTTCCCTATTCTAGTCATAGCAAGATTAAGAAGATTTAAATTTGAAAATTGAGAACTTTCAATTTCTTCTTTATAAATTAAGCTTTCTATCAAATTTAAGAAATCATTATCATTAAATTTTGTTTCTTCTTTTATTAAACTTAGGCTTAGATTTGCTTTATTAATTTCTTCATTAAGAATTTGACAAAAAATCTGAATTTTTTTCCAATATAGGTCATCTTGATATTCTTTTGTTCTTTCATCAATATCTGAACATACTAAATCAAAATTATTTAAGGATAAATTAATTTCAGTTTCTTTTTTTAATAAATCTTGATTTTTATTATCAAATTTTAAACTATTAATTAATAAACTAGCATTTTCTAAATCACCTAATTCGACCAATTTATTAATTCTAATTAAAATTAAATCTTCTTTCCCTTTTCCTAAAGGTAAATCAGCGCTTGACAAAAGAAGTCGTTTTGTTAGTTCAATAATAATCTCAGATTTTATGTTAATAGGCAGAAGTTTAAGGTATTTTTCAACAAAATCTCTTTTTGAACCTTCCCACATTTTGTAGCCTAAACCACCTTCTGTATCATGTAAAATGCCTATTGTGCTTGGGTCAATCTTTTTAAGTTCCATGCTTTTGATATTTTTATTTTCTTCAGAATCAACTTCTTTGTCTTCAGTATTAACATCTTCTATTTCATTAACCTCGATATCCCTTTTAATACCTCCGCCTCCCCATGTTTCTATACCTAAACCAGCATATAGTTGATTTTTAGAGAAAAAGGCAACTAAAAAGAATATAAATAAAAAATATTTAAAGAATAATTTCATTAATTTTAAAAGTTTTAATATTCAATTAATTTTTAAATTGTGTTTTTTCTATTATTTTTTCAATCTCAACCTCAGGAATAGGCACAAACCATTCTAAGAAAAAAAATAAAACTATAAAAAATATAACGAAAAAAAATAACAAAATATTTAATTTTCTTGCAAAAAAATTATATCTTCTTCTTCTAAACATTTTATAAATTACTTAAATTATTTAACTTTATATCTTAAACTAAATTGTATCAATAAAGAATTGAATAATATAATTACCATTATGTTAAAAAAAAATATTGTATTAATAGGTATTATGGGGTCTGGAAAAAGTACTCTAGGAAAGATATTAGCAAAAAATTTAAGAATGAATTTTCTTGATACAGATTTATTAATAGAAAAAGAATGTAAGTTAAAGATAAAAGATATATTTCAAAAATATGGTGAAAAATATTTTAGAAAAAAAGAAGAAAAAATTGTAAACAAAATTTTATCAAAAGAAAATAATTCGATTATTGCACTTGGTGGTGGAACTTTTTTAAATAAAAATTTACAAAAAAAAATTCTAAGAGAAACAATATCTATTTGGTTGAAAGCAAGTTTTAAAATTATATATAATAGGTGTAAGAATTCAAACCATCGACCATTGTTGCAAAATAAAAATAATTTAAATACTTCTTTGAAAAAGCTGATAAATGATAGATATCCTATTTATCGAAAAGCGAATATTATAATTATTGCAAATAAAACTCCAAAAATATTATGTGATATTATTAAAAAAAAAATAAACAAAATTAATAATTTATAGTTATAAGGAAAATAATTGAAGAATTATAGTTCAATAAAAGTGTTATTAAAAGAAAACAGCTACGAAGTAATAGTAGGAAAAAATATAATAAAGACAAAAAAAAACAATATTTTTTCTAAAATAAAAGATGCAAAAAAAATATTTATTATTTCTGATAATCAGATTGGAAAACTACATTTAAAAAATCTAAAAAAAATCATTCCTAAAAGGTTTGTGATCGAAACAATTTTAATTACACCTGGTGAAAAAACTAAAGATATAAAATATGTTATTAAAATTATAAACATTATTCTAAAAAAAAAGATCTCTAGGACAGATGTAATATTTGCACTCGGAGGAGGAGTTATTGGAGATTTATCAAGTTTTATAGCAAGTATCGTTTTAAGAGGAGTTAATTTAATACATTTTCCAACAACGTTACTTGCTCAAGTTGATAGTTCAGTAGGAGGAAAAACAGGTATTAATAATTTATATGGGAAAAATTTAGTTGGTACATTTTATCAACCAAAATTAGTTATTTGTGACACCAATTATTTATTAACATTGCCTAAAAGAGAAATGATATCGGGATATGCTGAAGTAATTAAATACAGTATATTATATGACAAAAAATTTTTTAATTGGCTCGAGAAAAACACTGAAAAGTTATTAACTAATGACAAAAACATAATAAATCATGCTATAAGCAAAAGTATATTTATAAAATCTAAGTTTGTTGCAAAAGATGAGAAAGATATAAAAAATAAAAGAGCTTTATTAAATTTAGGACATACTTTTGCTCATGCACTAGAAAAATCATCAGGGTATTCCAGAAATTTATTACATGGCGAAGCTGTATCAATAGGAATTTGTATGGCTTGCAGATTATCAACTCTATTAGGTTTTTTTCCTGAAAAAGATTTAGAAAGAATAAAAAATTTATTTCTGAATTTTGGATTACCAATAGATTTAAATTTCTTAAAAAAATTAAAATTAAAAAAGAAAGATATAATAAAAAATATGCTTTATGATAAAAAAAATATTAAAGGTAAATTAAATTTTGTTCTATGTAAAAATCTTGGCACATCATTTATTCACAATAAAATAGATTTAAAACTAATTGAAAAATCAATTTGTTAAAATGGATTTATACACAATTTTAATAATATTATTGATTATTTTTTTACTTTTTTTATCAGCTTTTTTTTCTGGTTCAGAAACAGCTTTAACAGCAGTTTCCAAACCCAGAATGCATCAATTAGAAAAAAAAAATAATACAAAAGCAAAAATTGTTAATTTTTTAAGAAGTCAGAAAGAAAAATTAATTGGAACACTGTTATTAGGAAATAATCTTGTAAATACTTTAGCTACAGCCTTAGCTACAAGTTTTTTTATTACTTTTCTAGGTGATAGTGAAAAAGGTGTTTTGTATTCAACTCTAACAATGACTTTATTAATATTAATCTTTGGTGAAGTTCTGCCTAAAACAATAGCTATCAATAAAGCAGATAAACTTGCACTTTTAATTGCTCCAATTATTAAGATTTTAGTAAGAATTTTTTCTCCTATAACACTTATAATCCAATTTTTGATT
>CAZEYC010000118.1:0-3486 GCA_964516965.1 uncultured Alphaproteobacteria bacterium
AAAACATTTATTATATTTGGAAGCATTTCCATTTCAGAATGCCATGTTAAATCTCTTCTATTAGTTCGATTCAATTTTATACCATTAACTTTTTTGTAAACAATTGTAACATTTTGAATATTTATTTTTGTGTTAATTTTATTTTCAAAAATATTAAATAAAGAACTTTTAAAAAACTGAACTTTATTTCCATCTGTGCTTGTTCCTTCTGGAAAAATTACAAGATTTTTTTTTTCTTTTAAATGTTTCTCAATTAAATTTTCCTGCTTTTTTAAAGAAGAAATTTTTCTATCAATAAAAAGTGTTTTTTGTAATTTTGCTAGTAATCCTAACAAAGGCCAGCCAGAAACCTCTTTTTTAGCAACAAAAGAAGTTTTAATTAAACTGCTTAACATTATTATATCAAGATAACTAGCATGATTTGAAACAAAAAGTGTTGGTTTATAATTTGAAATATTTCCAATTTTTTTTATTTTTAATCCAAAAATTTTACAACAAAATTTATGATAAAAATTTGGAATAAAATATATTAATTTTTTTAAAAAGAAACTTATTAATATTTGAAAAGGTAATAACGAAAAAGTTAAAACAAAAAAAAAGATTAAACGGAATAAAATTATTAACACTTTATTTATTTCTTTTTTTCAAAAATCTATTAAAAAAAATAATCTTATTTTTTTTTCTTTTTTCTAAACGTTTTAAATATTTTTGTTTTATTTGATTTGTTTTTAAAACAACACAAACGTCAATAGTATTAAATTGCTCATCAATTATTGCTCCATCACCTACAAAAACACCTAGTCTTAAATATCCTTTTATTAATGGTGGTAAGGATTTAAATATTAAATTATTGTCAATCTGACTTTTATCAATATGATTCATTTTTTTGTATAAACCTGGTAGGGCTTTGGGTCTAATTGAATCTGGAGCCATATAATTATGATAAAGAAATGATAATTGCTTTTTATATTTATTTATATTAGTTCCAGGAAAACTTGCGCAACCAAATAAAATTTTAATATTGTAATGAATAATATATGCATTTATAGCTTTCCAAAGAAGTTGCATTATAGGTTTATCTCTGTAGTCTTTGTGTACACACGATCTACCTAATTCCAAAATTTCACCTCTAGACTTTAAAATTTTTTTAATATTAAATTCACTTTCTGTATAAAATTTTCCATGTATTTGTGTCATAGGTTTTCTAATTAATCTATAGGTTCCTATAATAGATTTTTGTTTAAAACCCTTTTTATGATCAATTACTAACAAATGATCACAAAAAGGATCTAATTCATCAAAATCTTTTTCATAAAGTATATTTTGAATTGTTGGTTTTGCTTTTAACTCTTCATAAAAAACTTTGTATCTTAGATTCTGGGCTGCATCAATATCTTTAAAGTTTTTTGCTAATCTAATTTCAAAATTTTTGGATTTAAATGATTTGATTTTCTTTTTTATTTTTCTTCTATCTAATAAATAAGAATTTGATATTAATCTTTTTATTAGGCTAACAGGTTTTTTTATCCATATTTTTTTATTATTATATTTTTTTTTAAGAGTAGGTTTGAGACATAATCTTCTTTTTGCAGCCTGTTTATATTTGGATTGTAGTATTATTTTTTATACTCCTATAAATAAATTTTTATTTATTTACTAGCTTTTATTTTTTTACATGCTTCTTTTATACCAAAAAGCTCTAATTTATATCCTAATATTTTGTAGCCTAATTTTTCTGCGATTTTTTTTGATAAGTTTTCAAAACCAGAATTATGAAATTCTATAACTGCACCAGAATTAATATCTAATAAATGGTTGTGTTCCCAATTTGAAACAGGTTCATATCTCGCTTTTTCATCTCCATGTTTGAAATCATGTTTAATTATTATTTTAGATTCTTCTAATAATTTTACAGTTCTATACACTGTAGCTAGACTAATCTTGTTATTTTTTTTATGAGATCTTAAAAAAATAGACTCAACATCTGGATGATCTTTTGAACTATTTATAACTTTAGCAATTATTTTTCTTTGTTCAGTCATATGAACCCCTCTTTTTGAACAAAGTTTTAAAATATTATAATGTTTTATTTTTTTAACTGTTTTAAGCATATTTCAAATTTTCAATATCATATAATATTATAGTTTTACAAAAAATAACATATTTTGTTTTATTTTTTTGCGTAGTGTTCATATACATATATTGGTTCAATTCTTTTTTCCATGGTTTTACTTAATTTCGATAAATTAATTAAATTTCTGGCGTTAAAATAATCTTTTTCTATAAAAAAAATCTTATTTTTATTTCTTAATTTAATTTTATATTTTAAATTTTTATCAAAATCACCAGCTACTAAAATTTTTTCGTTTTTTTTAAACCTAGGTATTATAAAATCTGAAAAATAAGAAATTTTAGTTAAAGGTTTTTTTTTATTATTAAATATTTGGTAATAATAATCATTTTTTTTGCTTTTTATTAATAATAAAATCTTATTTTCCTTAATCTTATTTAAAGAATTTATAATTAAATCCATATTACTAAAACCAGATATATTTATGTTATTTGGCAACGCCAAACCCTTTGCAGCAGCTATACCTAGCCTTATACCTGTAAAAGATCCTGGTCCAAGTGATAAACTAATTGTATTAATTTCTTCTATCTTTGTTTTAGATTTTTTTAAAGAATCTTTTATTATAGGAATTAAATATTTAGAATAATTTTTTTTGAGAATTTTAGAATAAAAAAAAACAATTTTGTTTTTTTTAAAAATTGCTAATGAAAATTTTTCCGTACTTGTATTAAAAGCTAATATATTCATTTTAGATATATTAATTATTATTTTAATAATATTTTATGAAATTAGTAAAAATAACAACAAAATTATATCCAATAAAAATTGATCTTTTTTATGCTTCAAAAAAAAATTTCACTGGAAAAGTAATATATAAAAAAAAGGATTGTTATTTACATAAAGATGCTATCCCTTATTTTGAAAAAGCAATCGAATTAGCTGATAAATTAAAATTTAAATTAAAGATTTTTGACGCTTTTAGACCTGCAGAAGCACAATATAAATTATGGGAACATACACCAAACGAAAATTTTATTGCTCACCCAAAAAAAGGATCTCCACACTCTAGGGGTGTTGCTTTAGATTTGACATTAACTGATAAAAAATTTAATAATTTAGATATGGGAACCCCTTTTGATAGTTTTAAATCTTCATCATTTCATGGCAATATATCAATTTCAAAGAAAGCCCAAAAAAATAGACATATTTTACTTGGTATTATGTCTGCTGCTGGCTGGGATTTTTATATTAAAGAATGGTGGCATTACCAATTATTTAATTCAAAAAAATATAAAATTATTAAAAATAGTATGCTTAATGTACCTATAATGTAAAAATGACAAAAAAAGTTCTAAATTTTTTATTAATTTTTATTATTTTATTTTTTAATTTATCTAAATTTATTTTTGCTCAGG
>CAZEYC010000119.1:0-3481 GCA_964516965.1 uncultured Alphaproteobacteria bacterium
TTTAATCGATTAAACGCTTGACTCAGTCTTTTTATTAGACTTCTGCACAAGCGTAACTGTTAATTTCTAAGCCAACAGCGACTTCTGATACTTTAGGTGTATACCAAGTCATTTTATATCTCCCTTAATACTTAAAGTTAATAAAAAACGTTTATGTCTGGAATTTCCCCGACACACTATTTAATATAACAATTTATTTGGCAAAAATATGGCAAAATACAAATTTTTTTAATTTTAAGTTATTGATTTTATTGAATAATTTTTATCATTAAAAATTATATTCAATTCCAGTTATAATTGAACGTCCATTACCCACTTTTAACCCTTCGGCTGAAATTGATGCAATATAAACAACATCAAAAATATTAGTTATGCTTAAATACAAAGTTGAATTATTAAATTTTGACAAAGTGTAATTACCTCTCGTATTAAAAAGCCAATGATCATCAACTTGACCCCATCTTCCACTTTGTCCAATACCTTTTGAATTATCTATATCGGTGTAATACTCTCCGCGATATCTTGCAGTAGCACTCACGTCCCATTTGTTTGGTTTTCCATATCCTAAAGTTAATAATCCTTTATGACGTGGAACAAAAGGAATATCATTCTCATAAATATCATCCACTACAACAACTGTACCTGCATCATTACCAGTATTTCTTTCTCCTTTTTGATGAGTTTTTAGTTTTGGATACATAAAACCATATGAAAATGTTGCAAACCAATTATGAACTTTTTTAGAATACTTTGCTTGGTCCCAATTAGCTGAAAATTCAACCCCATCTGTAAAAGTTGTTCCAATATTTTTAAGAGTTGATCCAGTTCCTATAGTTCTTAAAGATGATTTAACTGGTCTATTTCTTTCAACTGTTCTAAATGCAGTAGTTTCAAAAGTAAGACCATGTTTATCTTCAAAACTAGTATTAACTAAACCTAATTCAAAATTAAAACTTTTTTGTGCTTTTAAATTTGAAATTTGTCTATAACCAGCGTCACCTACTGCTGGCGGTGCCATACCCATGTGAATGCCACCATAAATTTGATTTGTATTACTTTTTTCATAAGTAAAACCTAATCCAGGTAAAAGAATATATTCATCTTTTTCATATGAAGTGTAATTATTACAATCCGAAGATCCATTTGCTCCACATCCATCTCTTCTCTCTCTATCATTATGTATTAAATAATAACTTTCGTATCTCACTCCAGGTGTCAAAATTAGTTTATCTGAAATTGTAATATCATCTTCTAAGTATAATGCCATTGCATATATCTCAGCATCTTCACTCATTTTAGAATATTCATCCTCGGTTATTTGAGTACCGGTTTGTTTTTTATCACTACCTGTAATTCTTGCTTTTCTTTCAATTTTTTCAAATTCAAATTTGACACCATATTTTAAATTATTAGATTTCCCAAACCAATTTAAATCTTTATAAAATCTAGTTTCCAAACCTCCTGTATGATATCTTCTAGGTGTGTTTTTATATCCACAACTTCCTATAGTTGCTGCTGTTTCTTGAACCATCTTTCCTTCAGCATCTCCATTACAACCAATATCTTCTCTAACAACTAAACCTGTAGATTCATTATCAGTTTGTGACCAACGTTGTCTATGAACAAAATTATAATAAATATTTGTATCAATTTTTAAATTTTCACTTGCATAAAAACTATGTGCCAAACTTGTCCTAACAATGTCCATTTCAAATGTATCATCAAACTTTCTTTCATTCCCCATGTATGGGTCAGCATTATATTGATAAAGACCTAAACCTCCTTCGGCGTATTCTGAATCTTCATGATTGTAATTAAGAGTAATTGAAAGTTTTTGATTAAACGTTAAATCTATATCGCCATTTAAAAAATAATCATTATAATCTACGATATCACCTTTTACAGGGCCTCTATTGTCATGTCTAGTAAACATACCTTGCCAAGCACCGAATTTTCCAAAATCTCTTCCATAACGAATATGATATTGTTGCCTCGGACCAATATTAGATTCTCCAAAAGAAGTAATAATTTTTCCTTTACTTTCTTTTGGGGGCCTATGATTTAAAAAATTAATAATTCCGTGCATTGTTTGTGGACCGTGAGTTAATTGACCAGATCCTTTAATAACTTCAATACCAGCTATTCTTTCATCTGGCGGAATGTAATGCGTAGTTGGATCAGTATATGGTGCAAAATTAAGTGGATTATAATCTTCGTAAACACTAATTTTTCTAGACCTCCTAGAATGGGCACCTCTAATACCAAAATTAGCTTTACGAGTATCTCCATCGTCTGTTTCTGATATAACTCCTGGAATTTCTTCAATAGTCTCTCCTATTGTTAATCCTCTTGATTTATTCATTGAATCTCTATCTACATAATTAGTAGAACCTGGTGTTAAACGAGTTCTATCTCCAATTGATGATTGAATTTCTATATCAGGAAGAGTAATTGTTTCAGCTTCTTCTTTCTCTTCAGAAAAAGCATTAGATGCAGAGATATAGACAAGTAAAAAAAATAATAAACAATTAAATTTAAACAATTTAAATATAAAAAAAATTTAAAAAAAAATTACTGTATTTAAGGTCTAATCTTATCTTCTAAAAGAAATTTTTTTTATTTTATTTAGTAATATATAGATATTCATAATATTAATAATTGATATTTTTTTCAAAAGGCAAGTTACGAATCTAAATTTTCTAAAATTATATTAGTATAAACACCAAGTCTTTTTTCATAAAATCTTGGTTGTTCACAAAGAGCATCCGATAATGCTCTTCTATCTTCAAATCTTCTTAAATCCCAAAATCTTTCGTTTTCTAATTTTTTCAATTCTTCTTTGTTAGATTCTGGATTATCAGTTAATTTTTTAATCTTTTCTAATTTGTCAGAAATTTCTTTAGCAGTTTTTCTTTGTCTTTTTCCAAATTGTAATAATTTCTCTGTTCGTTTATTCCAAATTTCGTTTGTTGTATCAAATAGAGCATGAAATAAAAGTTTTAAATCTTTTGAAGAGCTATTTTTTTTTATGTATTTATGTAATTCTTCTATTCCATCTTCTTGTTTGGTTTTTCTATTCATTAATTTTTGTGAAAAAGATCGAAGCTGATCATTATTTCTCCATTTTGATGAATCTTCATCTAATGGCGGTCCTGTCCAGATTGACCCCCAACTTAATTCTTTAATTAAAACTTGAATGCATGGCCAATTTAAATTGCTTTCATTTTTTGATGGTTGCCCAAGGACAATGCTTGAAATAAAAAATATACTTAAAATAATTGGTATTATTTTTCTCAAAACTTAAACCTTCTTTTTAGTTATAAGACCCCTACTAGGGTCATAACCATAAATCGCCAAAATTAAAAAAATTAATAAAAAAACAAGAACATAAATAAGTGATTTCTCATTAAGTTGACCATAAAGAGAAAATCGAATTGATTCTACAGCATGAGTAAATGGGTTATAAGAACAAAAATAAAAT
>CAZEYC010000120.1:0-3384 GCA_964516965.1 uncultured Alphaproteobacteria bacterium
GTTTTATGATGCCCTTGAAGAAACAAGAATTATTTCTTTAGGGTTTTTGTTAATGAAAGGCATTTCAGCAAATTTAAAATCCAGATTAGCTTTTTTTTGTAAAAAGAACCAATTTAACGAAATAAAAAAAAGAAATAATTCACAAATAATTCAAGTTATTAAATTAATTGTTTTGCAATATTTTAATCAAAAAAATATACCAAAATTTACTTTAGGCTTTGTAAACCTTTGGAAACCAATAGTTTTATTAGAAATATTAGAAAATTTAGAAGTTCTCAAAAAAAATTTAAATAATCAAAAGGATTATGCCATTGAATCATTGAAATTAATAAAAAAATTAAAAAAGTTCCTAAAAATAAATAATGAAAATTTAGAAGAAGATAAAAAAAAAAAAAATATAAAAGAAAAAAAAAATAAAAATAAAAAAAAATATAATAAAAATGTATTTTTAAATGAATTTAATGAAAAACAAAATTATAGCATAAATAAAAAAAATAAAAAAAAACTTCTAATAAAAGCAAAAGATGAAAATAAAAAAGAAATAAAATTTCTAAAAAGAAATAATTTTAGAACTATTATAGAAAATCTTAAATATAAAATTTATACAAATAAATTTGATAAAATAATTAAAGCTGAAAAATTCTCTAATATAAATGAATTAAGGATTTTAAATAAGATTCTTGAAAAAGATGAATTTGATTCTGAAAATACAATAAAAAAACTAGCAAAAAAATTACAAAATAAATTATTGGCAAAGAATTTTAGTTTTTGGAGATATGAAGAAGAAGAAGGAAAATTAAACAACAAAAAATTATCGAAAATTATTTCAAATAATAATTACAAGAAAATTTATAAAAAATTTGAAAAAAAAGAAATTAAAAATACTGTTGTAACTTTACTAATAGATAATTCGGGATCTATGCGTGGTAGACCTATTAAGACAGCTGCTTTGTGTTCAAAAATTATAAGTCAAACATTAGAAAAGTGCTCTGTAAAAGTAGAAATACTAGGCTTTACTACTAAAGAATGGAAAGGAGGAAAATCAAGAGAAGAATGGATTTCAAATAATATGCCTGAAAATCCTGGAAGATTGAATGATCTAATGCATATAATCTATAAAACTCCTGAAAATTCAATAAAGAAAATTAAGAATAATTTTTCTCTTATGCTTAAAGATGGTTTGCTAAAAGAAAATATTGACGGTGAGTCTCTTTTATGGGCTTTAAATAGAATTTTAGATAGAAGTGAAGAAAGAAAAATTTTAATGGTGATTTCAGATGGCGCACCAGTTGATGACTCAACTATTTCTTCAAATAAACCTCGTTTTCTAGAAAATCATTTAAAAAAGGTAATAAATGTAATTGAAAATAAAACTAATGTTGAAATTATTGCTATTGGTATAGGTCATGATGTTAGTAAATACTACAAAAAAGCAGTAACAATAAATGATCCTGATCAATTGGGCGGAGTTATGATAGAAAAATTTTCTGAATTATTTAAAGTTAATAAATAATTAATTTTTCTTTTTTAATGACACTTTCTTTGTTTTATCGTCTTTAATATTTATTTTTTTTTTTATAGCTTTTTTTATTTGTAGAGCTTTACTAGATAATTTATTATTTGGAATTGATAAAATGTATTTATCGAATCCTCCAGCTGTATCCATTGATCTTATTGCTTTAATGGATAAATTTAACCTTATCATTCGATCAAGACATTCTGAATATGTGCTTTTTTTTTGGATATTTGGTGTAAATGTCCTTTTAGTTTTATTATGAGCATGACTTACACTATTCCCAAAAAGAACTTTTAAACCGGTTAATTCACATTGTTTTGACATTTTTCTCTTATAAAAAAATAAATATTGTTAACTTTTATTATTTTTTAAGTAATGATGCAAGATTTTTTTAGAAGCTTCAATTGGAGAAATTATATTTTTCGATACTTTCTCTTGCAATTTATTAAAATCTAAAATTAATTTTTTGTTATTTTTAATTTTATCAAATAAATTCTTTTGTAAATCATCCCACATCCATTTTGCTAATTGTTTTTTTCTTTTTTCTTTTATCCAACCCTTTTTATTACCTAAAATTCTAAAATTATTAATTATTTTCCAAATATTTTCTATTCCTGTTTTATTCAATGCGGAACATTTAGCAACTTGTGTATTAAATGAATTTTTATCTTTTTTTAATAAACTTAAAGCATTTTTATAATCAGCTACAGTCTGAATAACTTCATTTTTAAATTTGTCTTCTTTATTAACAACTAACAAATCAGCTATTTCAATTATACCTTTTTTTATTCCTTGTAATTCATCTCCAGATGATGGTTGAAGCAAAACTAAAAAAATATCAACCATCTCAGCAACTTCTGTCTCAGATTGTCCGACACCTACTGTTTCGATAAGTATTATTTCATATCCAGCAGCTTCAACCAAAATCATACTTTCTCTTGTTTTTCTTGCTACTCCTCCCAATTCGCCTCCACTTGGAGATGGCCTGATATATGCATTTTTTTTTATTGATAATTGTTCCATTCTAGTTTTATCTCCTAATATAGACCCACCACTTTTTTTTGAAGAAGGATCTACTGCTAAAACGGCAACTTTATAATCTTTATTTAATAAAAACATTCCTAAGGTTTCTATAAAGGTAGACTTGCCTACTCCAGGAGGACCTGAAATTCCTATTCTTAGTGATTTCCCAGATTTTTTAAATAATTTTTTTATTAACTTATCTGAATTCTTTTTATCTTTTAATTTTGTTGATTCTATGAGTGTAATCGCTTTAGAAAGAGCTAGGCGATCAGATAATAATATTTTTTTATATAAATTATCTACCATTTTATAAATTTTAAAAAAATTAAAATTAATTTATGCAGCAATATTTTTCTTTTTTTCTATAAGCTGAATTATATCGTCTGCTGCATTTGGAATATTGGTTCCCGGGCCATAAATTGCAGCCACTCCTTTGTCTTTTAAAAATTTGTAATCTTGTGGAGGAATAACACCGCCACAAACTACAAGAATATCTTTATTCCCTTGTTTTTTTAAACTTTTTAACAATTCAGGCACTAATGTTTTGTGTCCTGCTGCTTGGCTTGATACTCCTATAACATGAACATCACTTTCTAACGCTTGTTTAGCTGCTTCTTCCGGTGTCTGAAATAAAGGACCTATGTCAACATCAAATCCTATATCGGCAAAAGATGTTGCTATAATTTTAGCGCCTCTATCATGACCATCTTGTCCTAATTTAACAACTAACATTCTTGGTCTTCGACCGAATTTTGATACAAATCTTTTTATTTGTGACTTAATATTTTTCAAACCTTCTTTTCCTTCAAATGCAGAACTATAAACTCCTGATACACTTCTTATTA
>CAZEYC010000121.1:0-3367 GCA_964516965.1 uncultured Alphaproteobacteria bacterium
TCTTCAATTATAATTTCTGTTGATTGTTTTAATTGAATGGAAAATGCAGTATCAATAATATCAGAAGAAGTTATTCCTTGATGAACGTATCTTGAACTATTTCCTATTTTCTTTGAAATGCTATTTAAAAAAGCAATTACTTCATGATTGGTTTTTTTATCTAATTTTTCAATATCTTTAACATCAATTTTCGCTTTCTTTTTTATATTTAAAAAATCTTTTTTTGTAATTTTTTTATCAATATAAAGTTTTTCGCATATTAAAACTTCTATATTAAGCCATATTTCATATCTATTTTTATCTGACCAAATTGATGTGATTTTGTCTTGGGAATATCTAGGTATCATTATTTAATATTGTAATTATAATTTTAATTTCAATAAGGAGGTTTATTATATCCTTTTGGAGATGTTGTAAATATTTTATATCCATTTTTTGAAACACCAATAGTATGTTCAAATTGTGCTGATAATTTTTTGTCTTTTGTCACAGCTGTCCAACCATCTTTTAAAATTTTTATTCTATCAGTGCCTGCATTTAACATTGGTTCAATTGTAAAAATCATACCTTCTTTAAGAATTAAACCTTCTCCTTTATTTCCATAATGTAAAATACTAGGAGGTTCATGAAAATTTTTACCAATTCCATGTCCGCAAAAATCTTTAACTACAGAAAAACTATTTTTGTTAGCTATTTTTTCAATTATATTACCAATATCTCCAAGAGTTGATCCAGGTTTGACTTTTTGTATTCCTTCCATCATACATTCATAAGTAACATTAATTAATTTATTTGCTTTTACAGATGTATTTTTATCAACTATATACATTCTACTACTATCTCCATACCAGCCATCTAAAATAACAGTAATATCTATATTTATGATATCCTCTTTATCTAGAACCTTTTGAGATGGTATACCGTGACACACAACATGGTTAACTGACGTGCATATAGATTTAGGATACCCATTATAATTTAACGGCGCAGGTATCGCTTTATTTTTAATTATAAATTCATGACATAAAACATTTAATTTTTCTGTTGTAATACCTGGTTTAATATAATCAGTAATAAAATCTAAAGTTTTTGCAGCTAACTCACCAGCTTTTTTCATAGATTTAAAATTGTTTTTATTATAAATATTTATTTTTTCTTTTTTTGGATTAGACTTAATTTCAAGATTTGTCATTTTTTTAATATATTAATGAAAAAAATAAAAAATCCAACTGCTTGTATTATTATTATTGGTAATGAGATTCTTTCTGGAAGAACTGTTGATACCAATAGAGATTATTTGTGTAAGCAATTAAATGCAATAGGTATAGATGTTATAGAATCAAGAATTATTAAAGATGACGTAAAAAAAATTATTTCTACGGTTAATGAAACTAGAAAAAAATATGACTATATTTTTACCACAGGAGGTATTGGTCCAACTCACGATGATTTAACCTCAGCTGCAATAGCTAAGGCATTTAAAGTTAAACTTACTAAAAATAAAGAAGCAATAAAAATTTTAGAAAAATATTATAAAAAAGATTTGATGCCATTAAATCGTGCTAGACAAAAGATGGCTTTTATTCCTGATAAAGCAGAGCTTTTATATAACCCGATAACAAAAGCTGCTGGTTTTAGAATAAAAAATGTATATGTAATGGCTGGAATACCTGAAATTATGAAGGCTATGTTTAAAAATATAGTTAAAAAAATTAAAGCAGGTCATCCTGAGATTTCAAAAACAATTTTAGTAAACACTGCTGAAAGTAATATTGCTGAGAGTTTAAGTAAGATACAAAATGAATACATTAATGAAATTGAGATTGGTAGTTATCCTTTTTTTCAAAAAGGCAAAAGAGGAGTTAATGTAGTTTTAAAAGGAAAAAATAAGAAAAAGCTTAATGAAGCTCAGAAAAAAATAAAAAGTTTTATAAATTTACTTTAAATTTTTTTTAATATTACAATAAGAGAAAGCCCATCCAATTGAAAACCATAATAAAATTGCATTCCAATTAGAAAAAAGATTTGTTATAGGCAACATAGGAGTCATTAATGGAATTAAAGAAATCATCACTCCTAAGCTAGGAGTTTGTTTTAGAATATTTATATTTAAATAAAAATATTGAATTATTTTAAAAATCAAAATTAAATATAAAAAGAAACCTATAAAACCTGTTTCTGCTAATAAAGAGACATAAAGGTTGTGAGCGTGAGTATAACATGTCGGAGGTTTTAATTCTCCTTTAACATTTATGTTGTTTATGTCGAATCCTGCATTTTTTATTCTTTCTATAGAAACTCCCCACCATGGAGTTATGTTGTATTTTTTGTGGGATTCAGAAATAAAATCAGGGAATTCACAAGCAATATGAAAGTTTTTAAGTCCAACACCAGTCACTGGATGTTTCATAAACATTTTAACACCAGTTTCACTTGCAGCATAATATGATGATTTGGTGTAATTAATTAAATCACTATATGAACTTTTAAATATTCTATCAAATTGTTTATTTGAGAATATTGCTAGAAAAATTAATGATAAGACAATAATTGATAAAAATTTAAATATAAATTTTTTATTTTTTAAATTTAAATAAAGATAAATTGTATAAATAAATGTTGATATAGAAAAAATGTAGAAAGATGCTCTATGACCAGAGAACAAAATGCAAATAAAAGTAATTAAAAAAATAAAAATAAATAATTTTTTATCTTTAAAAAACTTTAAACCATTTATAGAGTTGCCAATAAGAGCTGGAAAAAATAATAATGAAAGCATTATAGCTCCTTTTCCAGCAGAATTAAAAGGACCTAGTAACCTTGTATAAAGCCAGTTTGAATTGTTAATTAATCTATCTTTATAAATTAATATTAATTCAATAACCATAAAAAGAGATATGTATATGACTGAGAATGAAACACTATACAATACTCTTTTTCTCCAGATTTCATTTTCTAAGTAAAGATTTTTCAGTGCTGTAATAAAAACTATAAATCTTATCCAACCTATTGCTCTAGTAAAAGCAATTTCCCAATTATAGGAAAAAAAAGATATAAAAATGAACCAAAAATATATAATAAAACTTATTTTTATCCAGGGTTCGTGGATCCATCTAGAATCACGTTGTTTTAATTTATAATAAATAAAGTAAAGAGAAGTAGTTATTACAATAATATCTGCAATTGCTCTACTATAGATTAATATAAAAGGCAAAAAAACAATAAGCCAAGATAAATAATCTTTAAGTATATAATTTTTTTTTTTTTTCAAATTTAAAATATTTTTTTATTTTAATATTAAATATTTTTTTTTAAAAAAGTTCCATTAATTTTAATGCACCATAAATAATTTGTAATTTTGGAATTT
>CAZEYC010000122.1:0-3317 GCA_964516965.1 uncultured Alphaproteobacteria bacterium
GAAAAAATGATTTTATCTTTTTTAGCAATAATTGCTGAAATAGGAACTTCATCATTTTTTTTTGCTTTTAAAGCTAATTTTTTTAATTCTTCTATTATTTTTTTATTTATTAGCAAAATTTTATAAAAAAAATTATTAGAGAAACTATTATAAATACATAAAATAAAAAAAATGAAAAAATACAAAAAACCTGTAATTGGAATTTCAATTGATACAGGAATAAATCAAAGTTATTCAAAATTTCCTTGGTATGCCATAAGAATTAATTACGTTAATAGTATTATAAGTGCTAATGGAATTCCTTTAATGTTGCCATCTAAACCAGAATTAGCAAATTATTATTTTAATTTAATCGATGGTATTTTACTTACAGGTGGAGATTTTGATATTGATCCGAGAATCTATGGTGAAAAAAAAAATAAATCTGTTAATCGTTTAGACAAACCAAGAACTAATTTTGAAATTAAAATTACTAGATTAGCTTTAA
This sequence comes from uncultured Alphaproteobacteria bacterium, assembly GCA_964516965.1. Classification (GTDB taxonomy): domain Bacteria; phylum Pseudomonadota; class Alphaproteobacteria; genus CAYNCC01. The sequence goes on from CAZEYC010000122.1 coordinate 488, forward strand.
AGAAAAATAAGCCAATTCTGGGTATTTGTGGTGGACAACAATTATTAAATGTTGCTTTAAATGGTTCTTTAATTCAACATATTGAAAAAACAACTATAAAACATGAACAAACACAACCAAGAAACAAATTCAGTCATAAAGTTCAAATAAATACAAAAAGTAAATTATATAAAATTGTAAAAAAAAAAAAATTTAGAGTTAATAGTGCTCATCATCAAGCAATTAAAAAAATAGGAAATAATTTAAATATAAATGCAATTGCAGAAGATGGGATAATAGAGGGAATAGAATCAAATAATCATAAATTTTTCTTAGGCATTCAATGGCACCCTGAGTTTTTTATTAGTATTTGTGATAAAAGAATATTTAAAGCATTTATTAAAGCCTGCCAAAAATAATAATAAAGTGAAAAAAACTTTCAAAGTATCAAAATTAATAGCAGATGCTGGTATTTGTTCAAGAAGAAAGGCTGAGTTATTAATAAAGGAAGGAAGAGTTAAATTAAATAATAAAATTCTTGTTTCAATTCCAGAAAGAGCAACTGTTGAGGATTTAATTAAAGTTGATAACAAAAAAATAAATTTAGAAAAGAAAATTAGATTATGGAAATATAATAAACCAACCGGTAAATTAACAACAAATTACGACCCAGAAGGTAGAAGAACTATTTTTGATGAATTACCAAAGAATTTACCTAGAGTAATAACTGTCGGAAGATTAGATTTTAATTCTGAAGGACTATTATTGTTAACTAATTCAGGTAAATTAGCAAGATATCTTGAACTACCTAAAAGTTCATTTGTAAGAGAATATAAAGTTAAAATTAAAGGAAACATAGATATAAAAAAATTAGAAAACTTAGGAAAAGGAATAACTATTAAAGGTATCAAATATAAAAGTATAAAGATTAATATATTAAAAAGAAATAAAGATACAACTTTGATAAAAATGAAATTAATTGAAGGAAAAAATAGAGAAATTAGAAAAATAATAAGTTTTTTTGGGTGCAGTGTAAATAAATTAGAAAGAATAAGTTATGGTCCAATTCAATTAAAAAAACTTAAAAAAAATGAAGTTGAAGAAATAAATATAAATAAATATTTTAAAAAAATTCCATGAGAATTATTTCAGGAAAATTTCGAGGAAAAAAGTTAATAAAGTTTAACAAAGAAGGTATTAAACCAACAACAGATAGAACGCGTGAATCAATGTTTAATATTATTGTAAGCTATTTAAAAATTAATGTAAAAAATAATGCACTTCCACTTAAAGGGTATAATGTTCTTGATATTTTTGCAGGTACAGGAGCTTTAGGTCTTGAAGCAATTTCTAGAGGAGCAGATGAAACAACATTTATAGAAAAATCTCGAGATAATTTAAGAGTATTATATAAAAATGTAGACCATCTAAAAATAAAAGAAAAAGTAAAGATAATTAAAAAAAGTATAAGGAAAGTAAAAAAAATTAATGGGAAATTTGATTTAATTTTTATGGATCCGCCATATCAAATGGATATAATTTTTAAAAAAACTCTAAAAAAAATTTTAAATTTTAAAATCCTTAAAAAGAATTCTTTAATTATATTAGAGCATGCAAAAAATAAAAAATTAGTTATTCCCAAGGATTTTGTAATTATAAAAGAAAAAAACTATGGGAATAGTAGTCTTACATTAATTAAATTAAAATAAATTTAAGTTTTTATTTTTTTATCTAAAATAAAAAAAAAGTAAAAAAATATAATTAAAGAAATTAACATTAAAAATGCTCCTAAATTATAAGGAGAATTTATACCAAAAAAATAAAATAAATTACCAGCGACCAAAGGACTTAATATTCTTGCTAAACTTCCAACAGATTGAATGGCTCCAAATGATAGTCCTACAATATTCTTATTTAAGTTTTTAGAAAATAAGCTGTTAATAGTAGGATTTCCTAAACCTATTGAAATTCCTAAAACGCCAAGAGAAAAAATTAAATAATATATATTTTCAATAGATAGTGTTATAAAAAATAATCCAATTGACATTAAAAAAATACTAGTTACTAAAATTTTTATTTCACCAAAAATTTTAGTTAAATTTCCTATAAAAACACCTTGCACTAAAGCTGCTAATAATGCTGTAAAAGTAAATGCAAAACCAGTTTGCATAGGTGCCCATTTCATGGCCCTTTCAGTCCATAAAGCAAAAGTAGTTTCAAAACCAGCAAAAGAAAAAGTAACTAGAAAAGATATTATTATTAAAAATAAAATTACAGGAATTTTAAAAAGATTTATTAAATCTCTAAAAGAATTAAGAAAATTTATTGAAACAAACTGTTTGTTTCTCTTTTTTGGTTCAGTCAAAATAAAATATGCAAAACAACAAGAAATAACTGCTACTACAATAGAAATTAAAAAAGGTGTTTTATAATTTATATTATTTATTTCTTCTCCTCCAAAATAACCTCCTATTACTGGTCCAAAAACAAATCCTAAACCAAAAGCTGCACCGATTAACCCCATGCCTTTTGAGCGATTTTCTGATGAAGTGATTTCCGTAACGTATGCATTTGCAATAGCTGTTGTTGAGGCAAATAAACCAGCTATAGATCTTGCAAATAAAACTAAAATAAAGCTAGTGGCAAAATATAAAACTAGATAAGAAGCTACTGAACCAATCAAACATAAAACTAATATCTTTTTTCTACCATATATATCACTTATTTTTCCTAATATTGGACTGAAAACAAGTTGCATTAATGAATAACTTGCCATAAGCAATGTTACTTCATTAGGATTTGCGCCAAAATTTTCAGCGTAATAAGGAAGTAATGGTATTATAATTCCAAA
>CAZEYC010000123.1:0-3305 GCA_964516965.1 uncultured Alphaproteobacteria bacterium
CTCAATTTTTCTTCAGAACCTGAATGACCTTCAACATTCGAATTTGTTGAATCGCTAACAATAGCAAGTACTCCCTTATCCCCAAAAGACTTTATTTTTTTTTGATTAAAATCCCTACCAACAAGTGGTTTTGGATCAATTTTCCAATCACCAGTATGTAAAATATTACCAAATTTAGTTTTAATACCTATTGCATTAGGTTCTGGTATTGAATGAGTTGTTGATATTATGCTTATATCAAAAGGTCCTAATTTAATTTTACTATCTAGGGAAACTTTCTTAATAATATTGTCATTAATTTTTAATTCTTTAAGCTTTCTTTTTAAAACTGCTGATGCAAAAGGAGTTACATATACAGGACATTTTAATCTTGGCCATAAATAACCAACGGCTCCTATATGATCTTCATGTGCATGTGTTATTATAATTCCTAGAAGATCTTTTTTATTTTTTTCAATAAAATCAGGATTTGGTAATATTATGTCGACTCCAGGTGTGTCATCATTTCCGAAAGTAATACCTAAATCAACAATTATCCATTTACCTTGAGTGCCGTACAAATAAAAATTCATTCCAATTTGTCCCACTCCTCCTACAGGAGCAAAAACTAATTCCTTTTTTGGAGAATACGATTTAATTATATTATTTATTTTGTTCACTATAATTTAATTTAAAAAATTCAATTAAACCTAAAATAGTTAAATTTTCATCAATTTTTTTTATTTCTTTTATTTCATTAGAAATGACTTTTGCCAAACCTCCTGTAGAAATACAAAATGTATTATTATCAAATCTTTTTTTTATTTTATTTATCAAAAAAGTTACTAAACCTACATATCCCCAGTATATTCCATTTTCAATAGCTGAAATTGAAGTTTTGCCAATAACTTCTTTTTTTTTTTTAAAATTAACTAGAGGCAATTTAGATGTTTTTTTATATAAGGTCTCTAATGATAAATTTATACCTGGTGTTATTAAACCTCCATCATAGTTTCCTTTTTTATCAATGATATCAAAAGTTGTTGCTGTTCCAAAATCAACAACAATTGCTGGGTATTTATAGTTCTTTTTGACTGCCATTACATTTGCAATCCTATCTGATCCTAATTCTCGTTTATTTTTTATATTAATTTTAATATTAAGCATTTCTAAATTATCAGAAATAAATAAAGGCTTAGTTCTAAGAAATGAATAAATTCCTTTTTTTAAAATATTATTAATTTTATCAACAACACAAGAAACTACACAATAAATTTTATTATTTATAATTTCTTTTTTTACAATAGGTATAAAAGGTTTAAACAATAAATTAATATTATCGCTTTTTATAAAATCTAAAGTTTTTACTCTATATTTTTTATGAATTTTATAATTTAAAATTAATGCAATGGTAATATCAGTATTACCGGCATCAATCGCAAAAAAAAATTTCATAATGCTATATTATTTGATTTCCAAAACATAAATTAATTGATTTATTATTAATACTTAAATTTAAACTACCATCATCTGATAAATTTAAAAATGAACCACGATATAATTTTCCATTTTTTTTTATAATAACTTTATTATTATTTTTTATTAAATTATTTTCCCATTTTTTTTTAAAAATTTTAAATCCTTTTTTCTTCCATTTAACATAGTTTTTAAAAAAGTTATTAATTAAACGACGAGTAAGAATATCCTTATTAATAAAAATTTTTTGATCTTGCAAAGATGTAGCTTTAATACTTTCATTTTTAAGTTTAGGTGAATTTTTAATATTAATGCCAACTCCTATTATTATCCAGTTTACTTTTTTTTTTAAATTTATAGAACTTTCAATAATGATACCACCTACTTTCCTTTTATTTAACAAAATATCATTTGGCCATTTGTATTTAATTTTAATTTTATTTTTTTTTGATGAAATAATTTCACCAAAAGATACAGCGGTAATAAAAGATAACTGATTTATTTTAGTAACCAAACAATTTGGTTTTATTAATATTGATAAATGAAGATTGCCAATATAAGAAAACCATTTTGAATTTCTTCTACCATATCCATGGGTTTGGTTATCAGCTGTAATACAAAGATTATTTAATTTTGAATTTTTTTTTAGCAAAGATTTGATTTTTTTATTTGTGCTATCAAGTAAATTAAAATTTATTAACTTAAAATTAATTTTATTTTTCATTTTTTTTAATTTATATTTGATGATGTTTCAAGAAAATTTAAAATTTTTGATGAAAAGAAAATAAAAAAAATATTTAGAATTAAACTTAAGTAAATAATAATTCTTGAAGAAAATGCTATTTCACAATGTATAGGATTTAAAGGTTGATCAAAAAAAACTATTTTAATTATTTTTAAATAATAAAAAGCTGAAATTACCATTGAAATAACAGCTATTATTGCAATTAAATATAAATTTTTATCAATAATTGATAATAAAACATATAATTTAGAAAAAAAACCTGCTATAGGCGGTATACCTGCTAATGACAAAAGTAGAATTAACATGCTAAAAGCTAAAAAGGAATTTTTTTTTAGTAAACCAGAGAAATTTTGTATTTCTTCTAAATAATTTCCCTCTTTTTCATCTTTTATAGATATTAAACATGTAAAAAAACCTAAAATTGTCACAGTATAAATTAATAAATATAGTTGTACAGTTTTAATGCCAAACTGATTTGCTGCTAAAGTTCCTAATAATATAAAACCCATGTGACCTATAGAGCTATAAGCTAGCAATCGTTTTATATTACTTTGATTTATTGCAGAAATTGAACCTACGACCATAGATATAATTGATATAATATATAAAATTTGAACCCAATTTTCTTGATAAAAGGAAAAAGGAATATTTAAAAATTTAATTAATATAGCCAATGCGCCAATTTTTGGGATAGTTGTAAAAAAAGCTGTTATATTTGTCGGAGACCCTTCATATACATCTGGTGCCCACATATGAAATGGAACAACAGCAATTTTAAAAAATAATCCGGATAAAACTAAAACAAAACCTGTGCTTATAATTAAGGTATTGTCTGAAATATTTGATGATTCAATAACTTTTCTTGAAATTTCATAAAAATCCATAGAGTTAGTAAATGCATAAATAAGTGAAATTCCATAAAGTAATATTGCTGAAGATAAAGCGCCTAATATAAAATATTTTACACCTGACTCAGAAGATTTTATAAAATCACTTCTATATGTTGCGAGAATATACAAGCAAACACTTTGTAATTCCAAACCTAAATACATAGACATAATGTTATTAGCAGAAATAATTATTAAGCTACCAACCGTAGCTAATA
>CAZEYC010000124.1:0-3224 GCA_964516965.1 uncultured Alphaproteobacteria bacterium
AACCCAAACCAGGGGTTCGGGAAACAAAGAGCACATAGACAAGAATGAGCAGAAACTTGAAAGAGAAAGAGAAGAACACAGAAAGGAAAACACATTAAAAAATGTCGCAGAAGAGTGGTACCAACGGCAATCCCCTAACTGGACTGAGAAACATAATCAAGTGGTTCTTAACTCACTAAAAAATCATGTCTTTACTGATCTTGGAGATTTACCTGTTTCAGATGTTACCAAACAAGATGTAATTTCAACTTTGAGAAAACTTGAAGCTGAGGGTCTTCACGAAACATGTTATCGAGTACGCCAGAGGCTTGAGGCAATCTTTGATTATGCAGAAATTGGAGAGTATTGTATTGGTAATCCAGCAAGAGGTTTACAGAAGTATGAGCTGGATGAGCTTTAGGAGTAAGGGGGGTGGGCAGCGCACAGGCCCCGCCCATTGATACATAAAGTATTGAATGATAATTCTAACGAAACAAATTATATTTTACTATGGCATAAATCGCTTTAAATCCATCTTTCCAAGTAATTTTCTTTCCTTCTTCATAAGTTCTTCCATAGTATGAAATACCAACTTCATAGATTTTTAATCTGGGACGTATCTTAGATATTTTTGCTGTAATTTCTGGTTCAAAGCCAAATCTATTTTCCTCAATAATTATTTTATCTAGTACTTCTTTTCGAAAAACTTTGTAACAAGTTTCCACATCAGTAAAATTCAAATTAGTAAACATATTAGATAACCCAGTTATTAACTTATTACCGACTTGATGCCAGAAGTATAAAACTCTCGATGTATCTCCACTTTTAAAACGTGAACCGTAAACAATATCTGCCTTTCCCTCTTCAATAGGTTTGATCAATTTACTATATTCAGATGGGTTATATTCTAAATCTGCGTCTTGTATAATTACCACTTCACCAATAGCAACGTTGAATCCTGTTCGCAGTGCTGCGCCTTTACCATAATTAATACTATGAAATATAACTTTTAATTTTTCATAGCTTCCTGAATTTTCCTCTAGAATAATTTTTGTATTATCTGTAGATCCATCATCAACCAGAATGATCTCATAATCGTAACCGTTTAAAGATTGATGCACTAACCCAATAATTTCCATGATTGTCTTTTCTTCATTATAGCATGGAATGATGACTGATATTTTCATTGGCTTTTTATACATATTTCATATTAAAGAAAAAAATAGTGAACTTTTAAATTGGATGCTACATAATAAACTAAAAATTGATTAACACAAAATTTTTAAAATGGATGATGCTTATTTTAATAAATTGAGATTTCAAATGGGAAAAATTACTGCAGTTACTTTTTTTCCAAAAATTATATCAAACCATATATGGCCTTTTCTTTGTGTTAGTACTTTTTTAGGAGCCTTCTATTATTTTACATCACCTATGCTCTGGCTGGAAGTCCAAAATCCACGTGAAGCTAGTTTAATTTGGTTAGACGAGGGATTACATTTACGCAGCATTGAAAGAATGCAGTCCCAACGTACATGGGAATTGTTACATTCCGCCTACACTGCATTTTACACAAACCTTAGCTATGCGATCTCCTGGTTAATCAATGGCTTAGAAGGAAATATATCTACAGAGAAATTCATCACTGGCTCTCGTTGGGCTTCTTATCTTAGTATTCAAAGCATTATACTTTTCGTATTTTGGAGGCTATCCAAGATCTTTGGATCTTGGAAGTGGGCTTTTTTGGGGATGTCTTTTGTTGGAATGCAGCGTGGAAGTTTTTATTATGCCATAACCATGCATCCAGAAGCCCCAATGCTTTTGGGAATTGTGATCGCAATGTTTTCGGCAACTGAATATTTAAGAAGGCCAAGATTCACTTTGCTTTTTTGGATGGCTTTGGGTTCAGCTTTGGCTATTTCCAGCAAATTAGTAGCACTTTTGCTTTTACCATGGGCTGGCATCATTGGACTATTAGGTCTATGGATTGGAAAAATTAAGGATATATATACAATTTTTCTCTGGACGATAGGTTCTTTAATGACCTTAATTTGTGGTGTGTTTTTATTAACACCCTATCAAATGTTTCATTTTCAACGCTTGTGGAATGGCCTTCAGGGAGAACGTAATATGGGCGCTGCAGGCGGTTGGGATACAAATAATGAATTAAATCTTTTCGACTGGATCAATTATACTGTATCTAATGAATTACTAGGTTATTCTTATTCTTTGCTGCTTGTACTAACTATATTTCCTTTCATAAAACAATTTTTTCAAAATAGTCAAAACCTTAGAGATTGGCTAAGCAGTCCCATCTGCGCACTATTTATTACAAACCTAATATGGTTGGTAATTGGAGCAGGATATGTCTTTGTAACAGTTGAAAGTTTGATTTCACGTTATTTGATCCATGTGGCTCCTTCCCTTATGCTAATAACTTTTATTGGAGTCTATTGGTTATCAATTCCTCCCAAAAAATTATTCCATAAATTTTGGCTTGTTTTCTTGTTTGTTTTTGTAGCCGCAGGTTTGCAACAGCAAACCAAACATGGGAGTTTTGATTTCAAAGTACGAAAAAGGATTGCTAATAGATTTGTTCATATACGCAAAGTAATGGATGATTTAAAAATAATTGTTCCAAAAAATTCTCACATTTTAAACCCTCTAGGGCTACAGATTGACTCTAAATGGTTTGCTAATGCATATCATGGACAACCTACAATGAACATGGTGAGTAAATCGAAAATAGAATATTTGCTAATACCAGAAGATTATCCGGATAGTTTACAGCGAGAAGGAGTTTCTATAGAGGATTCTAAAAGTTCACCCGAATACAGAGAAAAAATTAATTTTTGGAAATCTTTAGTTGAAAACGGAATAAATGATCAGTTTCAAGTTCTAAGGCAATTCCCAGAAGCCAGGGTTACACTATATAAGAGAAGATCTCAAAATTGATACCAAACATCAGTCCTTTGATGTCGGTTCTACAGCCATTGGGAATCACAAGCGACGGTATAAATCTCTTCGTTAAAGACAATATAGTCGGAAAGCTTAAACAATGTCCAAAAGAACAAAGAAATTTTTCACTAAATGATATTTATAAAAGATTTTTAATATATTATTTGACCAGATCCAAGTTTTTGTATGCTATCAACTTTAATAAATAAGTATAAAAATTACTATCTAATAGCTGGACTGACGTTGTGGTTATTTAGACCCACAGGTAATGATTTTTATATTATATT
>CAZEYC010000125.1:0-3218 GCA_964516965.1 uncultured Alphaproteobacteria bacterium
TATGCGGTCGTGCAGCTGTTAACGTCACTTCTTCTAGTTTAAAAGAAAAAGGTATCAAAGAAGCAATTAGTGATGGAATGATTGATGCTGCAATAAATAAAGAATTTCTTAATCATAATATAAATATGTTTATGAATGTTGAGATAGAAGTGGTTGAAGGAAGAGTATTACTAACAGGAAGTGTAAAAAAATCAAAACACAGAATGGATGCTATTAAATTATCATGGAAAGTCTTAGGTGTTAGAGAAGTTATTAATGAAATAGATGTTACTGAAAAAGGAGGAATAGTAAATTATCTTACAGATGTTAAAATTAAAACACAAATTAGATATAAAGTTATAGCCGATAAATCCATATCATCTATTAATTATAATTTTGAATGTGTAAATGGAGTTATATATTTAATAGGTATTGCTAAAAATAAAAAAGAACTAAAAAAAGTAATGAAACACGCAAACGATATAAAAGGTGTTACTAAAACTATAAGTCATGTAATTATGAAAGACGATCCGAGAAGAAAAAAATATCAACGTAAATTACAAAAAAGAGAGAGTTAAAATTGGATATTGCAATCCAAATGGATCCCTTAGAAAAGCTACATCAAGAATCTGATAGTTCTTTAATGCTTGCAAGAGAAGCTCAAAAAAGGGGACATAAAATTTTTATATATCAACCACATGAATTATCATTAAGAAATAACCAAGTTTTTGCTAATGCCTGTACTTTAAAAATAACAAAAAAAGAAAAATATACTTTTGAGAAAGGAAAAAAAAAATTAATTAATTTATCGTCAATAAATGTATTGCTTATAAGGCAAGATCCTCCATTTAATATTAATTATATAACAGCTACCTATTTATTAGAACATTTAGAATCTAAAACATTAATTATTAACAATCCTAAAAGCGTAAGAGATGCCCCAGAAAAACTATATGTTACATATTTTAAGAATTTAACTCCTCCAACATTAATATCTCAAGATGAAATTGAAATAAAAAAATTTATAAAAAAAAATAAAAATTTAATTATTAAACCGCTCTATGAAAAAGGTGGAAAAGGAATTTTTAAAATAAATTTAAAAAATAAAAATATTAATAAAAAAATTCAAAATATTTTAAAAAAGGAAAAAATTCCAATCGTAGTACAAAAATATATTCCAGAAGTAAAAAAGGGAGATAAGCGTATAATAATTTTAGATGGTAACCCAATCGGTGCAATGGCAAGAATACCAACAAAGAATGAAGTTAGAGCAAATTTAAGTCGTGGTGGAAAAGCTGTAAGATATAAAATAACCAAAAGAGATAAATATATTTGTAAACAATTAAAACCTTGGTTAAAAAAACAAGGTCTATTTTTTGTCGGGATAGATGTTATAGGAAATTATTTAACTGAGATTAATGTAACATCTCCTACTGGCATTGTTGAAATAAATCAACTTGAAAATTTGTCTTTAGAAAAAATTTTTTGGAATTTAGTTGAAAAAAAATTAAAAGTTGTAGCCTAAATAAAACTGTCCACTAATTGAATATTATTACTTACCTAAGGAATTAATAATGTTTTCACACATTTCTTTAGCATCTCCAAATAACATCATGGTATTATCTCTAAAAAAGAGTTCGTTTTCAACACCTGCATAACCTACGCCTAAAGATCTCTTACTAAATAAAACTGATTTTGCATTTTCAACTTCTAGGATAGGCATTCCATAAATTGGACTTTGTGGATCTGTTTTAGCGGCTGGATTAGTTATATCATTTGCTCCAATTACAAAAACTACATCTGTTGACGCAAAATCTCTATTTATTTCATCTAATTCTAAAACTTCGTCGTAGGGAACGTTTGCTTCAGCAAGCAAAACATTCATATGTCCTGGCATTCTTCCAGCAACTGGATGTATTGCATATCTAACATTAACTCCTTTTTTCTTTAAAATATCACACATTTCTTTTAATGCATGCTGTGCTTGTGCTACAGCCATTCCATATCCTGGAACAATAACTACTGACTCTGCGTTTTGCATCATAAATCCTGCATCATTAGCATCTCCGCTTTTAACTGGACGTTCTTTTTCTTCTTTGTTTCCTTTTGCTACAACATCATCGCCTCCAAACCCACCTAAGATTACACTTATAAAAGATCTGTTCATTCCTTTACACATTATATAACTAAGTATTGCGCCTGACGATCCAACTAATGCCCCTGTTATAATTAATAAATTGTTAGATAAAGTAAAACCAATTCCACAGGCAGCCCATCCAGAATAAGAATTTAACATTGATACAACCACTGGCATATCAGCAGCTCCGATTGGAATAATAATTAAAAATCCAATTATGAACGCTAAGATAGTAAGACCCCAAAAAAAATTTTGAGTTTGGTCTAAACAAAATAAAACAATAATAGATATTAAAGCTATTCCTAAAATTGCATTTAAAAAATGTTGAAATTTAAAAGTAATTGGATTTCCTGACATAATGGCCTGTAATTTTCCAAATGCAATTATCGAACCGGAAAAAGTTATTGCCCCTATGGCTGATCCTAAACTCATTTCAATTAAACTTGCAACTGGTATGCTGCCTGCATCGCCAATTCCATACGCACTAGGATTGTGAAAGGCTGCGCCAGCTACCATGACTGCTGCTAAACCAACTAAACTATGAAATGCTGCTATTAATTGAGGTAATGCCGTCATTTTAATTCTCAAAGCAATTGAGGTTCCTATAATAGCACCAATTAAAATACCAAGACCTATTAACATATAACTTTCAATACCTGGGAGAAGTAGCGTAGTAATTATTGCTATTATCATTCCTAAAATACCAAAAATATTTCCTTTTCTTGCAGTTTCAGGTGATGAAAGTCCTCTAAGAGCTAAAATAAAAAAAACTCCAGAAATTAAATATGTAAATATTGAATAATTTTCCATTTACTTTTTTTTCTTTTTAAACATCTGCAGCATTCTTTGAGTTACTATAAACCCGCCAAAAATATTAACAGCTGCAAGCACTACGGCTATAAAGCCCATTATTTTTGAAATACCGAAAAGTGCTGGTCCAACTGCAATGAGGGCGCCTACAATAATTACGCTAGATATTGCATTTGTTACTGACATTAAAGGAGAATGTAAAGCAGGAGTAACACTCCATATTACATAGTATCCAACAAAAATAGCTAGAATAAATACCGTTAATTCTTGTAACAAATGTTCCATAATTTAT
>CAZEYC010000126.1:0-3173 GCA_964516965.1 uncultured Alphaproteobacteria bacterium
CCAGCCTATGAAACATGTTTAAATGATGCAAACTATAATATAGAAAATTTACAAAATATTAATCAAGACAAAATTGATATTTTACAAACTGATGATACTATGGTTGACTTTTATAATATAGATAATGATATAGATAAAATAAATTTATCGAAGAAAAGAAATAAAATGATAAATGAATGCATGAAAAGAAGATATAAAAAATAATATTGTGAGTTTTAAACAATGCCCTTTAATTTTCCTAATTTATACAATTTAGATTTATTTACCAAAGGCGGCCCTGTTATGTTTATTTTACTTGGGTTCTCAATTTTAGCTTTAACAATAATTTTGATAAAATTAATTCATTTTGGAATAGCAAGAATTTCACAAACTAATGGTTTGGAAAAAATTATCTCAAAGCTAACCGGAACAAATGCAAAAAAATTATTAGCTGAAATAAATAAAATAAAAAATCCTATTGCTCGAGTAGTAGAAGTGGTAATCTTAACAAAAAGTGATAAAAGGTTTGATAAAGAATCTAGGGAATCTGAAATTGAAAGAATAAGTTCTATTCAAATAAGAAATCTTGAGAGTTATCTTGGAGGATTAGAAGTAATTGCAAGTATAAGCCCGCTTCTTGGATTATTTGGCACTGTATTAGGTATGATAAAAGCTTTTTTGAATCTAGAAAAAGCTGGCTCACAAATAGACCCTGCTTTACTAGCTGGAGGGATTTGGGAAGCTTTATTAACAACAGCCTTTGGTTTGGCAATAGCAATCCCTGCTTTGGCAGCATATCATTTGTTTGAAAATAAAATTACCAATACAAAAGATAAAATGAAGGATGCTATAATCAGAGTAAATACTTTGCTAAATTTCAGAAAACGATAAATTGTATAAAAATAATTTTTTTTACGAAGAAAAAAAAGAGTTAATATCAATAAACATTACTCCTCTTATTGATATTGTTTTTCTTTTACTGGTTTTCTTTATGCTAGCAACATCATTTATGCAAAAAAGCACCATGGAAGTCAATTTGGCAAGTAATGAAATAGAAATTTCAGAAAAAAAAGATTCTATAACAATAGTTTTAAAAAAAGACGGAAATATTCTTTTAAAATCAAAATTATTTACAATTTCAAATATAAATAAAGAAATAAAAAAGAATTTAAAAATTAATCCAAATTATAAAATAATAATAAAATGCAATAAAAAAGTAGAAGTGCAAAAAGTAATAAGGTTAATTGAAGAAATACGTTTGGCAGGCACTAACAAAATCAAATTAATGAAACTAAATTAATTATGAAAAGTAAAAAAAAATACAACAAATTAATTTAATACCTTTAATAAATATAATTTTTTTAATGCTTATATTCTTTATGCTTGCTGGAACTATTACAAAAATAGATCCTTATAATATTAATGTTCCGGATTCTATAATAAAGAATGACCCCACAACGCCATTTCTTACTATTGTTGTAAAAAAAAATGGATCAGTTTTCATTGATAGTAAGAATAAAAAAAAAAAGCTACAAAAAAAAAATTATTTAGAAATTATTAAAACTAGAAAACCTAAAGAAGTTTCATTAAAAATTGACGCAGGCACGCCTTCGGAATATTTCTTAAATATTTTAAAAATACTTGAAAACCATAACGTTTCTAAAGTTGTTATTGAAACTACATATATAAAATAAATGGAAAAAAAATTAAATTTTTGGGGATTTGCATTTGCTTTTTTATTTTCAATTAGCATTCATGCTTACATTTTATTATTTTACAAAAACTTTTCTTTTAAATTCATAAAAGAACAAAAAAACAAGATTACTATAAATCTATCTCCTATAGGGAATATTAAAGATGAGTCGATTAAAAAAAATATAAGAAAAGAAGAAATAATTCAAAAAAAAGTACCAGAAATAAAAAAATTAGAAAAAGAAAAAGTAGAAAAAAAATTAGATATAAAAAAAATTATTCCTCAAAAAAAATCTATTGAACAAAAAAAAAATATCAAAAAAGATAATGGTGGAACTTCAAAAGGAATTGAGGGTGGTATAGCTAAAACTATAATTAGTGAATATGTTACACAAGTTTATAAATTAATTGATGCTAAAAAAAAATTTCCTAGACAATCTTTAATTAGGAGAGAAGAAGGAGCTGTTTTATTACAAATTATAATAAGAAAAGATGGAAAATTAATAAGTGTTAAATCCTTAAAGGCAAAATACCAAAGACTGGTTGACTCTTCATTTGACGCGGTTGAAGATGCCGCACCTTTTCCAGTATTCCCAAAACAAATCAAAAAAGAAAAAATGATAATGGAAATACCAGTTATTTATAAAATAAGATAGTTTTAGTCTTTCATATGGTGTTTTGGATCAACAGGTTTAACTAAAAAATTAGCCATTAAAGCTATCCCTAGTAAACAGGCCATCACAATCATTGTTTTATTATAAACCTGGCTAGTTGGATCTGGAGTTCCAGGAGGTAAAATTTCTAAAAGATTTTGAATTGTTACAGTTTTTGCTTTCACAAGCTCGTCAAGGCTTTCTATACTTGCTCCAAATTTTTCTGAAAAAGTTTGTGGATCTACTTTTGCTGCCAAATCATTAATGGCATTGTTGATTGAACTCCCTCTAAGAGATGTGATTATAACTGGACCTAAAACACCAGCAGTACTCCAAGCGGTTAGCAATCTTCCGTGAATTCCACCAACATACCTTGTTCCAAACATATCTGCTAAATAAGCTGGGATTGTAGCAAAACCACCTCCGTACATTGTAAAAATTATCATTGTGGCTGCATAAAATAAAATTAACCAAACCATAACTGGAGCTATATCAAATGTTTGAGCTGAAATAGGAATAGATGAATAAAGAATTATTCCAAGAATAAAAAAACAATAATAAGTATTTTTTCTTCCTATAAAATCCGAAGCACTAGCCCAAATAATACGCCCTGCCATATTAAAAATACTAATGAGCATCACATACCACGTAGTAAAGGCACTTGTGACAATTAAAGTTGCTTTCTTTTGAAAAATTTCAGTAATCATTGTCTTGGCAACACCCAAAACTCCAATTCCAGCAGTAACATTAAAACAAAGAATTACCCACAAAAAATAAAACTGCGGAGTTCTTAATGCTTCGTCAATATGAACATGTTTAGTGGCAATCATTTTCTTTTCAATTTCTGCA
>CAZEYC010000127.1:0-3130 GCA_964516965.1 uncultured Alphaproteobacteria bacterium
TTTCTTCTAAATCTCTCAAGAGATTTCTTTTTATCCATACCAATTATTGAATCATAATCTCCGCACATGCCTAGGTCAGTGATATAAGCAGTTCCATTATTTAAAATACGAGCATCTGCTGTAGGGACATGCGTATGTGTTCCAACAATCAGGCTTACTTTTCCATCGAATTCAAATCCCATCGCCATTTTTTCACTTGTTGCCTCACAGTGAATATCGATTACTGATGCATGAATGTCCGAACCTAACAAATTACTATTAGTTATTTTCTTTACAGAATCAAAAGGGTCGTCAAGAGGATTCATGAAAACTCTACCCATTACATTTATAACCATTATTTTTTTTTGTTTTTTTTCATAAATACCATATCCGTGTCCAGGCGTATCTTTAGGATAATTATCTGGTCTTAATAATCTTTTTTCTTTATCAATAAAATTTAGAACATCTCTATTATCAAAAATATGATTTCCTCCAGTGATTATATCGATTCCAGAATTAAATAAATCATTGCATATTGTTTTTGTAATGCCTCTTCCATGCGAAGCATTTTCACCATTAACTAAAATAAAGTCAGGGTTTAAATTCTTTTTAAAATATGGAAGTTTTTTAATTAAGGCATCTCTTCCTGATCTACCAAAAATATCACCAAAGAAAAGAATTTTCATTTATTAAGAGATTGGAAATTATTAATCAAATTATGTATTTTATCTTTAATTAAAGAATTTTTTTCCAAATTTTTTTGTTTTAGATCTTCAAGATCTTTTTTATAGTTTTTTCCATATGGATTATCTATTTTAGTGCTATCTTTTTGCATTTTTTCTAATTCTTCACATAATAAAATGCCAGCTAAGACTAACAATCTTGGATGATCGACATTTTTGACTTTAAGTGATAATTTACTTACTCTTTCATTAAATTGTTTTGAAAGCTGTAGAACGTATTTTTCTTTGTTTTTATCACAAGTGATGTCATAAAATCTTCCATGGACATTTATTCTAAGATTGGACATTATTTGTTTTTTTAAATAAAATTTTTAAATTTATACATATATTTAAAGTATATATGTAAAGTATATTTTTTTATTTTATAATTAATAGCATAAATTAGGTTTGTAAAATAATAAAAATCAAATTGTGAAAGTCAAAAAAAATTTAAAATTAAACCATCTGAACTTAAATCTTATGTCTAATGCTATAAGATTCTTATCAGTGGATGCGGTAGAAAAAGCTAATTCAGGTCATCCGGGAATGCCTATGGGAATGTCAGATGTGGCAACAGTTCTTTTTAAATATTTTTTAAAATTTAATTCAAAAAATCCTTCATGGTCTGATAGAGATAGATTTATCTTATCAGCAGGTCATGGTTCGATGCTTTTATATTCTTTATTGTATTTAACTGGTTATAAAAAAATGACTATTGAACAAATTAAAAAATTTAGACAACTTAATAGTTTAACTCCTGGTCATCCTGAATATCATCTAACTGAAGGTGTTGAAACTACAACTGGGCCTCTTGGTCAAGGTTTAGCAAATTCAGTTGGCATGGCTATAGCTGAAAAACATTTAGCATCAAAATTTGGAAAAAAATTAGTAAACCATTTTACATATGTTGTTGTTGGAGATGGATGTTTAATGGAAGGAATAAGTCATGAATCTATTTCATTAGCTGGTCATCTAAATTTAAATAAATTAATTGTTTTATTTGATGATAACCAAGTATCAATTGATGGGCCTACTAATCTTGCTACATCTGATAACCATTTAAATAGATTTAAATCATGTAATTGGAACGTTCAAAAAATTAATGGGCATAATTTTCAAGAAATTTATAACGCAATTAAAAAAGCAAAATTATCAAACAAGCCTTCTTTAATAGCTTGTAAAACTACAATTGGTTATGGATCGCCAAATAAAGCAGGAAAAAATACAAGTCATGGTGCTGCTCTGGGACTTGAAGAAATAAATAAAACAAGAAAAAAATTAAAATGGGAACATCCTCCGTTTGTCATCCCTAAAAATATTCTTAATTTGTGGAGACAAGTAAATTTGAAAGGTTTAAAAGAAAATAAAAAATGGGAAAATAATTTTAAAAAAATAAACAATAAAAAGAAAAAAATATTTTTAGATTGCCTAAAAACAAAACTCCCAAAGAATGCTTTCATAGAATTTAAAAACTTAAAAAAGAAATTTCAAATGAATTCTGAATTAATTGCTACAAGGAAAGCATCAAATTTAGCAATAGACTCTTTATCAAAAAATATTCCTTTTTTATTTGGTGGTTCTGCTGATTTAACAGAATCTAATTTAACAAAATCAGAAAATCAAAAAGTATTTAATAAAAAAAATTCTAAAGGGACGTATATTTATTTCGGTGTTAGAGAACATGCAATGGTCGCTTCTCTTACAGGAATGTCATTGCATGGAGGCATAACGCCGTATGGTGGAACATTTCTAATTTTTACGGATTATTGTAAGCCATCGATCAGATTAGCTTCAATTATGAAACAAAAAATTATATATATTATGACACATGACTCAATAGGATTAGGTGAAGATGGCCCTACTCATCAACCAATAGAACATTTAGCAAGTTTAAGAGCAATTCCTAATTTAAATGTTTTTAGACCTTGTGATTCTATAGAAACACTTGAATGTTGGGAAATTGCATTAAAAGAAAATAAGCCATCAATAATATCTTTGACTAGGCAAAATGTTAAAACTTTAAGAAAAGACAATTTATCAAAGAACTTATCAAATCAAGGAGCTTATATAATTTCTGAGACTCACAAAAATAAAAGAGATTTAACAATCTTGGCAACTGGTTCTGAAGTATCAATAGCTATAGAGGCAAAAGAAAAATTAGAAAAATCAAGTTTAAATGTTGTTATTGTTTCAATGCCTTGTTGGGAAGTTTTTGACAAACAAGCAAAAATATTTAAAGAAAAAATTTTAGGACCAATAAATAAAAGAATTGCAATTGAAGCTGCATCAAAATTTGGGTGGTCAAAGTATGTAAAAAATGATAAATATATTTTAGCTTTAGATAATTTTGGTGCATCTGCTCCAGGTCAAGATATTTATAATCATTTTGGTCTTAATTCTAGAAATCTTGAAACATTAGGAAAAAAAAT
>CAZEYC010000128.1:0-3115 GCA_964516965.1 uncultured Alphaproteobacteria bacterium
GACGATTTACACTAGTTTGTAATTTTAAAGGAATAAAAATTATTGATGATTATGCTCATCATCCAGAAGAAATTAAAGCAACCCTTGAATTAGCTAAAACATTAAAACCAAATAAAATTATTGTTATATTTCAGCCTCATAGATATTCAAGATTTAAGAATTTATATTTAGATTTTAAAAAAGTTTTAAAAAATTGCGATCGACTATATGTTGCTGATGTATACTCTGCAGGAGAAAAAAAAATTAAAAATATTTCTAAAGAAAAATTTGTTTTTGAAATGAATAAAATTAAAAAAAATTTTGCTAAGTCTTTACATAATGTTAATTCTTTGACTGAAATAATATTAAATGAAGGTAACAAAGGCGACATTGTAATTTTTATCGGAGCAGGTGATATATCAAAATGGGTAAATGATTTACCAGATAAATTAAAAAAAATTAAATGAAATATTTTAGAAAATCAAAGGGTGGATTTCCAACATCAAAGAAGGGCGGTGCTGTTAAATTAAATTTTCCTTTGTCAAAGTTAACCTGGTTTCAAACAGGTGGAAATGCACAAGTCTTATATATTCCTGCAAATTTTTTAGAACTACATTTTATTTTAGAAGGTTTAAAAAAGATACCATTTACTATAATTGGTGGGTGCTCAAATATATTGGTTAGAGATGGAGGCGTTAAAGGCGCTGTAATTAAACTTGGCGCAGGTTTTGATTTTGTCAATTTTGAAAGCGATCATATTTTTTGTGGAGCTTCAGTAAAAAACATAAGTTTGTCAAATAAAATGGCAAAAGAAAGTATAAGTGGATATGAATTTTTATCTACAATACCCGGGACAATAGGGGGTAGTATTTTTATGAATGCCGGATGTTTTGGAAGTGAAATAAAAAACTTAATTAAATCTGTAATAGTTGTGAATAAAAAAGGTGGTTTAATTGAATTAAAAAAAAAATCAATTAATTTTGAATATAGATCATCAGGAATAAATAAAAATTATTTTATTATCGCAGCAAAATTAAAAAAAAATAAAGGAAATAAAATAACTATAAAAAAAAAAATAAAAAAGTTTATTAATTTAAGAAAACAAACTCAACCTAACAAAGTTTTAACTGGTGGAAGCACATTTATAAATCCTAAAGGAAAAAAGGCTTGGGAATTAATAAAACAATCTGGTTGTGAAAATTTTAAAGTTGGTGATGCGGAAGTATCCTATAAACACTGTAATTTTTTAGTTAATAAAGGATATGCATCTTCTAAAGATATAGAAAATTTAGGCAACAAAATTAGAAATAAAGTTTATAAGGATACCGGAATTAAATTAAATTGGGAAATTAAAAGAATAGGTATAAAGTAATTATGAAAAAAATAGCAGTTTTGATGGGCGGGCCTTCATCCGAAAAAAAAGTTTCATTAAAAACGGGAAAATTTGTTTCTAAAGCCTTATTAGATTTAGGTTATAAAATAAAAAAAGTAAAAGTTACAAGCAATATAAAACTTCTTATTTCAAATTTAAAAAGTTTTGAACCTGATATTGTATTTAATGCCTTACACGGGACTTTTGGTGAAGATGGTTCTGTTCAAAAAATTCTAAAAAAATTAAATCTTTCTTATACTCATTCCGGAGTAAAAAGTTCTATGATTGCAATGGATAAACATAAATCAAAGATGTTTTTCCAAAAACTTAACATACCATCACCCAAAGGCATATTATTAGATAAAAATATTAAAAGATTAATAAAAGATTATTGTGATAGAAAATTATTTTCCCTACCCATTGTCATTAAACCAGTAAGTGAAGGCTCTAGTGTAGGTGTGAAAATTTGTAAAAATATAAATGAACTGAAAAAATATAAAATTGATGAGTCTAATAAATATTTAATAGAAGAATTTATTCCTGGTAAAGAATTAACTGTCGGCATAATGAATAATAAGGTTTTTGATATTATTGAATTAAAAACAAAAAAAGAATTTTATGATTATAAATCTAAATATACCAAAGGTATGACAAAATATATTATACCTGCTCATATTCCAAAGAATATTCAAATAAAATGTAAAAAATATGCTTTAAAGATTCATAAATCTTTTAAATGCAAAGGAATAACTCGAACTGATTTTAGGTATTATCAAAAAGATCCTAGAAAAAAGAAATTGTATGTTTTAGAAATTAATACACAACCAGGAATGACACCATTATCATTAGTCCCTATGATGGCTAAAAAAGCTGGCATTACTTTTAATAAATTAGTAGAGAATATTTTAAAAGATATTTAATTAAATAAAAAAACCAGATGGTTATAAGCCGGGTTCTGTAATTAATACAATAAAACTTCGAATCTTTTAAAGCATTAACTAATGACTATTCATCTAGGATAATTGTTACCAATTATCTCAAGCGATCTACCCGGGTGCAAATGTGAAGATTCAATATAAATCACACCTCTTTTTGATCTTGCTCCTAATGGGGTTTACCTTGCCTTTTTTGTTACCAAAAAAGCGGTGCGCTCTTACCGCACCTTTTCATCCTTACCATAAAAAAACAATGGCGGTTTATTTTCTGTGGCACTATCCCTGGAGTTTCCTCCGCCGGACGTTATCCGGCATTATATCTTCAAGGAGCCCGGACTTTCCTCTCAAAACTCGAGCAGTCATCCAACCATCTGGTTAGATTTAAATTAATACTTAATATGATTTTTTTCAAGAAAATTATTAAATTATGTAAATGCTTAGATTAATTTTTTATAAATATATTTTTTATTGTTTTCCAATCAAACTTGTTACCTGGATCTTTTTTTCTTTTAGGAGAAATGTCTGAATGACCAAGCACCCAATCTGGGTCAATATTATATTTTTTTTTTATTTTTTTACATAAATAAATAAGTGACAACATTTGTTTTTTTGTGAAAGATTTATATCCAAATTCATGACCAGGATTCTCAAGTTCTATTCCTATTGAACAATTATTTAAATTTTTAACCCCACGCCAATATGAAACACCTGCATGCCAAGCTCTATAAGATTCATTTACTAAGTTAATTATTCGACCATCTCTTCCAATTAAATAATGACATGAAACTTTTGATTTATTGTCACATAGACGGTTTAAAGCGCTTTGAAA
>CAZEYC010000129.1:0-3078 GCA_964516965.1 uncultured Alphaproteobacteria bacterium
TCTAAATTTCTTACACCAGCTTCTCTAGTATAGTATTTTATTAAATCTTTAATTCCATTATCATTTATATTCCATTCTAATTTTTTTAAACCATGACTTGCAATATTTTTTGGAATTAAATAACTTTTTGCTATTTCTAATTTTTCATTTTCAACATAACCAGGTAATCGTATAATTTCAAGTCTATCTAATAATGCAGCTGGTATATTCAAAGTATTTGCAGTAGTTATAAACATTACATCAGATAAATCATAATCAACTTCTAAGTAATGATCATTAAAAGTATTATTTTGTTCAGAATCTAACGCTTCTAAAAGTGCAGAGGATGGATCTCCTCTAAAATCAAAACCCATTTTATCAATCTCATCTAACAAAAAAAGAGGATTTGATTTGCCAGCTTTTTTCATACCTTGAATAATTTTTCCTGGCATCGAACCAATATACGTTCTTCTATGACCTCTAATTTCAGATTCATCTCTTATTCCTCCTAAAGATACTCTAACAAATTTACGACCTGTGGCATTTGCAATAGATTTTCCTAAAGATGTTTTACCAACTCCAGGTGGTCCTACAAAACAAAGAATAGGCCCTTTAATTTTAGATACTCTTTGTTGAACTGATAAATATTCGAGTA
The DNA here is from genome assembly GCA_964516965.1 of uncultured Alphaproteobacteria bacterium. Classification (GTDB taxonomy): domain Bacteria; phylum Pseudomonadota; class Alphaproteobacteria; genus CAYNCC01. The sequence goes on from CAZEYC010000129.1 coordinate 635, forward strand.
TTCTTTCTTTTACCTTTTCTAAACCATAATGATCTTTATTTAAAATTTTTTCAGCATTTTTAATATTAGAACTTATAGTTGATTTGTCTTCCCAAGGAACACTTAAAAGCCAATCTAAATAATTTCTAACAACAGTTGCTTCAGCAGACATTGGACTCATACTTCTTAATTTTTTTAGTTCAGATACAGCCTTGTCTTTTGCTTCTTTAGTTAAATTTGTTTTGTTAATTTTCTGCTCTATTTCAGAATTTTCATCCTTACTAGATTCAAGGTCTCCTAATTCTTTTTGGACTGCTTTTAATTGTTCATTTAAATAATATTCTCGTTGTGTTTTTTCCATTTGTCTTTTAACTCTAGACTTAATTTTTTTCTCTACTTCCAAAACACCAATCTCATTCTCTAAAAATAAAAGAATTTTATCTAACTTGTCTTTTAAATTAGAATTAATTAATAATTTTTGTTTTTCTTCTATTTTTAAAATAATGTATGAAGATATTGTATTTGCTAATTGCTCAGGATTCTTAATATTTGATAATGAGGATGTAGCTTCTGATGGTATAATTGGATTTAATTTGACATAATCTTCAAATCTTGAAGTAACTCTTCTTGATAATGCATTAATATTTTTTGACTTAATAGTTTTAGGTTGATTAATAATTTTTATTTCAACATGAAAATATGTATCTTGTCTGTGATACCTAACGATTTGTGCTTTTTCTTTTGCTTCGATTAATACTTTTACAGTTCCATCAGGAAGTTTTAAAAGTTGAACAACCTTACCTAGACAACCAATATCATAAATTTGGTCAGTAGAAGGATCATCATCTTCAGGATTCTTTTGTGTAACTATAAAAATATGTTTGTCTTTATCCATTACAGCTTCTAATGCTTTAATAGATTTATCTCTACCAACAAATAATGGTGTGATCATGCCAGGAAAAACCACGATGTCCCTTAATGGTAGGAGAGGTAAGAATAAGTTTGTTTTTATTTTTTTATTCAAATTGTAAAAATTAAAATAAAATTTTGATTAATAATACTATTAAAATAAATAGAAATTATGCAGATGAGTCAACTTTATTTTTTTCATCACCATAAATTATAAGTGGTTCTCTTTGTTTCTTTACAACTTCTGAGTTAATTACAACTTCTTCAACACTGCTTTTAGACGGTAAACTGTACATTGTATCTAACAAAATACTCTCAAGAATCGATCTTAATCCTCTTGCACCAGTTTTTTTATCAATTGACCTTGATGCTATATATGTAAGAGCGTCTTTAGTAAAACTTAATTTCACACCTTCCATAAGAAATAACTTTTGATATTGTTTAACCAAAGAATTCTTTGGTTTTGTTAAAATCTCAACTAAAGAGCTTTTACCTAAATCCTCTAAAACAGCTAAAACAGGTAGACGTCCAATAAATTCTGGTATTAAACCAAACCTTAGTAGGTCTTCAGACTCAACTTTATTTAATAAGGACAATTTTGACTCTCTATTATGTATTTTTAATTTAGATTCAAAACCAATAGATGTGTCTTTTTCTCTTGCATCTATAATTTTTTCAAGACCAGAGAATGCACCACCACAAATAAATAAAATATTTGTTGTGTCTACTTGTAAAAATTCTTGCTGAGGATGCTTTCGACCACCTTGCGGAGGAACTGAAGCTATTGTGCCTTCCATTAATTTTAAAAGTGCTTGTTGAACACCTTCGCCAGAAACATCTCTAGTTATTGAAGGGTTTTCAGACTTTCTTGAAATTTTGTCAACTTCATCAATATAAACTATGCCTTTTTGAGCTTTTTCAACATTATAATCTGAGGCTTGTAATAGTTTTAAAATTATATTTTCTACATCTTCTCCAACATATCCAGCTTCAGTTAATGTTGTAGCATCAGTCATTGTAAATGGAACATCTAAAATTCTTGCAAGAGTTTGGGCCAAAAGAGTTTTGCCGCAACCAGTTGGACCCACTAATAAAATATTAGACTTTGATAGTTCAACATCAGAGTTTGAATTTGAATGATTTAATCTTTTATAATGGTTATGAACTGCTACAGATAATATTTTTTTTGCTTTTTCTTGTCCAATTACATAATCATTAAGTATTTTTTGTATTTCTGCTGGTGTAGGAACTCCTGCACTTGATTTAATATAATTAGATTTATTTTCTTCTTTAATTATGTCCATGCAAAGTTCAACGCATTCATCACATATAAACACAGTTGGACCTGCAATTAATTTTCTTACTTCATGTTGACTTTTACCGCAAAATGAGCAGTAAAGCGTGTTTTTTGATTTATCCCCTGTTGATTTAATCATAAAATAAACAATTCCTCACAAATTAACTATATGAATCTAATTTGAGCAAATGCAACTAAAAAAAAATTAATTAATTTATTTAGGTTTTAAGTCTTCTCTTTTTGTACCAATCTTATCTAT
>CAZEYC010000130.1:0-3052 GCA_964516965.1 uncultured Alphaproteobacteria bacterium
TAAACTACCCTTTGATGAAGATCCTGATATTGTGTCTATACCAAAATATTTTACAGTTTTTGAAATTAATTGCCCATCTGGATGTTCACTTATTAACATATTGATTTTTTTTTTCTTTTTCCATGATAGAGGCATCATTAATAATCTTCCATGCCAAAAACACAAAATAAAATTTTCATTTTTTTTCCATAAAATTTCAGGATAATTTTTATTTAAATATGACCATTTTAAAGTTTTTGAAACAAATTTAATATATTTTGATGCTATCCAGCATAAAATACTATACATAAATTTTGTTCTAAGAATTTGTTTATAGCTTAACACCCGTTTAAACTAAATTTTTTTATTTTTAAAATCTTTTAAATTTATAATTTTATTTATTGAATTTTTTTGGCTTGCAAATTGAAGTTTATATAGTTTGGAATATAATCCTTTGTTTTTCATTAAAGTTTTATGATTACCTTTTTCTAGTACAATTCCATTATCAATAACATATATTAAATCCGCATCAAGAATTGTTGAGAGTCTATGAGCAATTACCAAAGTAGTTTTATTTTTCATTAATTTTTTTAGACTTTTTTGTATATCTTTTTCAGATTTTGTATCTAATGACGATGTAGCTTCATCTAACAATAAAATTGGAGCATCTTTTAAAATAGCTCTCGCTATAGCAATCTTTTGTCTTTGCCCACCAGATAGTTGTATGCCTTGTTCTCCAACTAGTGATTTATATCCATTATTAAAAGATGTAATAAATTCATGAGCATCAGCCTTTTTTGCTGCATCTAATAATTGTTTTTCGGTACAATTAGGATTTCCATAGGCAATATTTGATCTAATAGTATCATCAAATAGAGTTACTTCTTGACTAACTAGGGCAATTTTTTTTCTTAAACTCTGAATTTTATAATTTTTTATATTCTTTTTATCAATTATAATTTCACCATTGTCTATATCATAAAATCTAGGTATTAAATTTAAAATAGTAGATTTTCCAGCACCTGTTCTACCAACCAATGCTACAGTTTTTCCTCCAGGAATTTTTAAATTAATTGTATTTAGTGCATGAGAACTTTTTGAACCATATGAGAATTTAACTTTTTTAAATTCTATTTCTCCCTTTTTATGAAAATATTCTTTTGCATTTACTGAATCATTAATTTCTGGTTTTTGATCAAGTAATTTAAAAATTCGATCTGCTGCAGCTAATCCATCTTGAATGTTTATATTAAAATTTGCTAGTCTTTTTAATGGTTGATAAGCCATTAATAATGCAGTTATAAATGAAAAGAACGTCCCAGGAGTTGTAGCTCCATTTATAACTTTTGAACCTCCATAAAAAATAACTAAGGCAATTGCAATTCCTCCTAGCGATTCAAGTATTGGTCTGGTTCTTGAACGAATTCTTACTGATTTATAAATTAAATTAAATAAATCTTCTACAATTTTTTTAGCTCTTTTCTTTTCATATTTTTGCATTGTGTATGCTTTAACATATCTTGCGCTTTGAAATATTTGACTTAATAAACTAGCAAATGATCCTATTTCACTTTGTGTAGATGTAGAAATTTTTCGTATTCTTCTTCCTATATAAAGTATTGGTAGAACAGCTGCAGGAAATACAAAAAAAGCAACAATAGCTAAAAACCAATCTTGATAAAACATTAATGCAATTAAAAAAATTAATGTCATTGTGTCTTTAGCAATTCCTGTAAGGGCTGTAGATACCGAAGCTCTTAATAAGCCAACATCAAAAGTAAATCTAGATATTAATTTTCCAGAAGAATTTTTGTGAAAAAAATTTAAATCAGCATTCATTAAATGCGAAAACAATCTATAGCGAACATCTGAAATAATTCTTTCACCTGAGTATTCCATAAAGATAGATTCTCCATAGGAAGCTAAACCTTTAACAATAGCTATAGTCATGACAGCAAATGGAACTAAAAGTAGCAATTGTGCATTTTTGTTTAGAAAAACTTCATCTAGAACCGGTTGCATTAACCATGCGTTTGTTGCAGTAGCTGCAGCAACAATAGCCATACATATTGCTGCAAGAATTAATTTGTTAAAATACGGCCTAACATGTTCTCTAATTAGTCTTTTTATAAGTTTTATGCTTTTTTCGTTTTTATTTTCCATTTATTAATTTATCCGGCAACTGTCATATCTTCTACAAGCATAGTCGGTGAATTTAAACCTTGTTTAAATTCCAGGTCATTTGCTAAAATTATTTTCTTGAAAATCTCATTGAGGTTGTCTGCAATTGTAATTCCATTAATTGGATATATGATTTCACCCTTATCTATTAAAAATCCAGAACCTCCTCTACTATAATCACCGTTTAATAAATTGACACTTGAACCCATTAATTCTGTTAAATAGATACCTTTTTTAATATTACCAATTAAATTTTTTGGAGAAATATTACCTGGTTGGAAGTAAAGATTAGTAGGATTGGGAGAAGGAGGACTTGAAATACCTCTGTTGGCATGAGCAGTTGATTTAAGTTTTAATTGATTAGCTGTAGATAAGTCTAAAAACCATGTTTTTAGCTCCCCATTTTTTACTATTTGTATTTTTTTAGTTGGTAAACCCTCACCATCGAAGGGTTTTGATTGTAGCCCCTTTTTTTTTAAAGGATCATCAGTAATATTAATTTCAGATGAAAATATTATTTTGTTTAATTTTTTTTTTAAAAAACTTGTTCCTCTAGCAATAGAATTTCCATTTATTGAATTTGCAAAGTGTTTTAAAAAACTATTTGCAACTCTGGGTGAAAAAATAACAGGCATTTTAGAAGTTTTTATTTTTCTTGGATTTAGTTTTTTTACAGCAAGTTCACCCGCATTTTTTCCTATAATATTTGGCTTTGTTAAATCTTTTTCAAAAACACTACTAGCAAATTCATATTCTCTTTCCATAGAAGTTTTTTTACCTGCAATTAAAATTGTATAAATACTGTAATTAGAAGACTGATAATTTACATCTAAGCCATTACTATTAAATAAATGTATTTTTGATTTATTCCATCCTATTTCAGCGCCTTCAG
>CAZEYC010000131.1:0-3042 GCA_964516965.1 uncultured Alphaproteobacteria bacterium
AAAAAAATAAAATTTTAGATATTGGAAGTGGCACAGGAGATATTTTTAATCAAATACTAAATGAAAATATTGTAATACAACCTAATCAAATTATTTTATCAGATCCAAATATAAATATGATAAAAACAGGGAAAAAAAAAATTAACAAAAAAATTAATTGGATAGCGACTTATGCAGAAAATTTACCATTTAAAAATAACGAATTTGACCTTATCACTATGTCTTTTAGTTTAAGAAATGTTTATGACCTTAAAAAAAGTCTTAAAGAAATTCATAGGGTGTTAAAAAATGGGGGAAAATTTCTTTGTTTAGAATTTGGAAAAATTGACAATCCAGGAATCAATCAAATTTATAAAATTTATACTGAATCATTTATTCCAAAATTAGGAAAATTAATAGCAAATAATGAAGCGGCATACATCTATCTAATTGAAAGTATAAAGAAATTTCCAAATCAAGAAACCTTATGTAAAATTCTAAAAAAAAATAAATTCAAAAATATTAATTATTCTAATCTCTCATTTGGGTCGGTCGCAATATATTCGTGTTTTAAAATAAAATAAAGTAAATATTTTTTTTTATTTTTTTATTGATATAATTCACATATTTATTTAGTAAATTAAATATGAAAAGAAAAATTTTATTTATCATAAGCGGAAGTATTTCAGCATATAAAACACTAGATTTATTAAGAAAATTTAAAGATGAAAATTTTGACATTGAAGTTATTTTAACTAAATCAGGAAGTGAGTTTGTTACTTCATTATCAGTTTCTTCACTTATTAATAAAAAAGTTCATACAAATATTTTTACAAAAGGAAAAGATGCTGCAAACTACATGGATCATATTAATCTTTCACGTAAAAGTGATTTAGTTGTTGTCTGTCCAGCAAGTGCAAATATTATTGCTAAATTAGCAAATGGATATGCCGATGATTTAGCTTCAACAACTTTAGCTGCATCTAATAAAAAAATTTTTCTAGTGCCTGCTATGAACAAACAAATGTGGGCAAACCAAGCAAATATAGAAAATATTAAAAAGCTTAAGAAAAGAAAAGTAAGTATTATAGGACCAATAAAAGGAAAATTAGCTTGTGGAGAAGTTGGTTTAGGTAGAATAATAAATATTGAAGTAATAGAAAAAAAAATTAAAAATTTTTTTGAAAATAAAGAAAAGTTATTCGGAAAAAAAATACTTATTACAGCAGGACCAACATTAGAGGCAATAGATCCTATAAGATTTATCAGTAACTTTTCCTCAGGAAAACAAGGTTTTGAGATTGCAGAATCTGCCAATTTATTTGGTGCAGAAACAATTTTAATTACGGGTCCAACTAAAGAATCTCCACCAGAGGTTAATAAATTAATAAAAGTTGAAACAGCAGATGAAATGTATAATGAAAGTTTATTAATTTGTAAAAAATTTGGTCCAATAGATGCAGCGGTATTTTCAGCAGCAGTAGCAGATTGGAAAATTATAAAATCTGAAACTAAACATAAAAAAAATACAAACTTTCTTAAAAAAATTAAAGTAAAAAAAAATAAAGATATTTTAGCTGCAATTTCTAACTTAAAAAAATTTAGACCAAAGATTGTTTGTGGTTTTTCGGCTGAAACAAATAATTTAATTTATAATTCTAGAAAAAAACTTATAGAAAAAAAATGTGATTTAATTTTTGCTAATAAAATTACAAAAGAATTTAATCCAATGAATAATAATTTTAATAAAGTATCATTAATTGGGCAAAATAGAGAAGAAAACTGGGGAAAAATGTCGAAACAAAAAATTGGAAAAAAAATTGTAGAAGAAATTGTAAATTATTTAAATTAGAAAATTTTTTAAATTGATTAATATTGAAATAGAAAAACTAAAACACGCTGAAGATATTCCTTTACCAAGTTATTCTTCAGATAATTGTTCTGGATTAGATTTGTGTGCTGCAATAAAAAAAAATGAGAATATAAAATCAGGACAAATTAAAACAATTCCTACGGGAATAAAGATATCATTAAAAAAAAATTTGGAAGCTCAAGTTAGGCCACGTTCTGGTCTTGCAAAAGACTTTGGTGTTACTGTTTTAAATTCTCCAGGAACAATCGATGCTGATTATAGAGGTGAAATTAAAATAATTCTAATTAATCATGGTAAAAAAGACTTTATAGTAAAAAAAGCAATGAGAATAGCTCAATTAGTAATTGCAAAAATTGAAAAAATTGAATGGATTGAAAAAAAAAAATTAACAACAAATACAAATAGAAATGAATCTGGATTTGGTTCTACTGGATTATAAATAATATGATTTTTGATAAAAAATTTTTATATGCTTTGGAAGCTACTTTGGATATTGCTATAAATTCAAAAGGCAATCCTATCCAAAGTCATGAAATTACTAAAAGACAAGGAATACCAAAAAGATACTTGGAAAATATTTTACAAAAATTAGTACAGAAGAATATAATAAAAGGAACAAGAGGCCCAAAGGGTGGGTATAGTTTAGCGAAGGAGAAGAGAAATATTTCTTTAGTTGAAATATATAATGTTATTTTAACTATAGATAAAAAAAAACCAGTTATGCAAACTGAAATAAAAAAAAAAATAATAACACCAATAATATCGAATGTATCAGATGATATTATGAATTATCTTAAATCTATAACGTTAGATGATTTATACAGAAAAATAAAAAATATTGGTATCAAACCTAATACAAAAAAGAAAATTGATTTTTCTATATAAAAAAGATGAAAACATTTAGAAATAAAATTTACGATAGTATTTTAGACACAATTGGTAATACCCCAATGGTTAGAATTCCAAGAATATCTAAAAAATATAACTGTTTAGGAGATTTAATTTGTAAGCTTGAATTTTTTAATCCAACATCTTCTGTCAAAGATCGTATTGGATTAGCAATGATTGAAGAGGCTGAAAAAAAAGGATTAATTAACAAAAACACTACAATAATTGAACCTACTTCTGGTAATACAGGAATAGGATTGGCATTTGTATGTGCTGCTAAAGGCTATAATTTAATTTTAACT
>CAZEYC010000132.1:0-3037 GCA_964516965.1 uncultured Alphaproteobacteria bacterium
TATGACAAGCGTCTCTCATTACAGAAGCTCTTGGATCATAATTTTTATAAACTCTATGACCAAAGCCCATTAATTTGAAAGGATCTTTAGGATCTTTTGCACGATTTATAAAATCTTGTACTTTTGCACTTCTTTTTATTTTTGATAGCATTTTCATAACAGCTTCATTTGCACCACCATGAGCTGGTCCCCATAAAGAAGCAATTCCTGAAGCTATGCATGCAAATGGGTTTGCACCAGAGGAACCTGCTAATCTAATAGTTGATGTTGAAGCATTTTGTTCATGGTCTGCGTGTAAGATTAACAATTGATTCATTGCTTTAGTTATTGCTGGATTTAAAACATAATTTTCACAAGGAGTAGCAAATGTCATTCTTAAAAAGTTTTCAGCATAAGTTAAATCGTTTTTTGGATATATAACAGGTTGACCCAAAGAATACTTATAAGTCCATGCAGCAATAGTTGCCATTTTAGCAATAATTCTATGACTTGATATCATTCTTTGTTTTGGATTTGTAAAATCTTCGCTATCTCTATAGAATGCTGATAATGCTCCTACAACTCCTACCATAACCGCCATTGGGTGCGCGTCTCTACGAAAACCTTGTATGAAAGTTTTCATCTGCTCATTAAGCATTGTATGATATCTGATAGTATTTTCGAATTTTTCCTTTTGTTTAATATTAGGAAGATCGCCATGTAAAAGTAAATAAGAAACTTCCATAAAATCAGCATGTTTTGCAAGATCTTCTATTGTGTATCCTCTATGTAGTAAAATTCCTTTTTCTCCATTTATAAATGTTATCTTAGATTCACAACTTCCAGTTGATAGAAAACCAGGATCAAATGTAAAATAACCTGTTTGTTTATATAAATCTCTCACATCTATAACATTTGGACCCAGCGTTGATTCAATTACAGGCAACTCTATTTTTTTATCATTAGATAAATTAATTTTTACTGTTTTTTTCATTACTTTTTTATCCATTTATTATATTTGAAATCCTTTTGTATGTTTCATTATAACCCAATATTTCCATTATATCATATATACGAGGGCTTACATCTAAACCTGTAATCATTGCTCTAATATATTGGATAATATCTGATAGTTTTAAACCTTTTTCTACTAGAAATTTAGATATTATTTCTTCAATTTTTTGTTTTTTAAAGTCATTTTGAATATTTTTAAGGACATTTAAGAAGTCTTTAAATATTACTTTATCAACTTTTTTTATGTATTTTTGTGCTTTTTTTGTAGTAGATAATGGAAATTGACTACAATAAAATAAAGACATTTCAGCTAATTGATTAAGTTCACGAGATCGTGATTTGATATCATTTAAACCTAATTTCAGTCTTTTTGTTGATATTGCATCAATCTTAAATTTATATTTTTTAAAATAATAATTTTCTAAGAATTTTATTATTTGATTGTTATCTAATTTTTTAATGTAATGACTATTTACACTAGTTAATTTATCATTATCAAATTTTGCTGGAGATTTACCAATTTTTTCTAAACTAAACCATTTTATTGCATTTTTTAAAGATATAATTTCTTCGTCTCCATGACTCCATCCTAAACGCAACATATAATTGATTAAAGATTCAGGTAAAATTCCTTTTCTTTTATATTCTTCAACGTCTATAGCTCCATGTCTTTTAGACATTTTACTACCATCAGATCCATGTATTAGCGGTATGTGTGCTGTTATAGGTTTTGCCCAATTCATTGCTTCGTAAATAACATTCTGACGAAATGTATTTGTTAAATGATCATGACCTCTTACAATATGAGTAATTTTCATATCATAATCATCAACTACTACTGATAACATATAAGTAGGGGTTCCATCGGAACGTAAAATAATAAAATCATCTATTTCTTCATTTGAAACCTTTATTTTTCCTTGAATTACGTCTTCAATTGAAGTTTCACCTTCTAATGGTGATTTTATTCTAATAACAGGTTTTATATCTTTAGGAGCATCCCTAGTATCTTTCTCTCTCCACATTCCATTATAACGATAAGGTTTTTTTAGAATTTTAGCTTCTTCTCTCATTTTATTTAAATCTTCTTCAGAACAAAAACATTTATATGCCAAACCTTTTTTTAGAAGTTCATCAGCAATTTCTTTATGTCTTAATTGATTTTTAGATTGATATATGATTTCATCATCCCATTTAAGATTTAGCCAACTTAATCCATCAAGTATTTTGTTAATAGAATCTTTTGTTGATCTTTCTTTATCAGTATCTTCAATTCTTAATAAAAACTTGCCATTTGTATTTTTAGCAAAAAGCCAATTAAACAAGGCTGTTCTAGCACTACCTATATGTAGATTTCCAGTAGGAGAGGGTGCAAATCTTGTGATAGTTTTCATATAATTAAGCTCGTTATTTTTTTTTAAAAAAAATATTTATACAAAGATAATAAAGATTATTTTTAAAAGGTAAAAAAATTAATAATTTCTTATAATACCTTTTAATTTGCCTTGGATTTTAACCTCATCAGGAGTGTATGAATTTTTCTTATAGTTTTTGTTTGCAGGAATTAATTCTATTTTATCACCTATTTTATTTAATGTCTTTAATGTAACTTCTTCATTATTTACTAAGGCAACTACAATATCTCCATTATCAGCAATATCATTGTATTCAATAATAGCTTTATCGCCATCCATAATACCTTTATCTTTCATTGAGTCTCCTTCAACTTTTAAAATATAATTTTTTTTATTTGATGAAACAAGGTTAGAAGGTATTTTTATAGTTTCATGTGATGAGTTAATTGCCTCTATAGGGTTTCCTGCAGCTATATTTCCTAACAAAGGCAATTCAAGAATATTCTGTTTTTCTTTTATTTTATTTAGAGATGAATCTTTAATTATATTAATAGCTCTTTTTCTATTATTTCTTTTTTCAATAAAACCTCTTTCAACCAAACTATTTATAAGTCTTTGAATGCCCGATTTTGATTTTAAACCCATAGCAATTTTCATTTCTTCAAATGAAGGTGAAATATTATCTTTTT
>CAZEYC010000133.1:0-3015 GCA_964516965.1 uncultured Alphaproteobacteria bacterium
GAAAATATATTCTTGATTTTTCAATTCCAAAAACTGGGAATTGGGATGGATGGTGTGATGCATATGAAAAATCGCCATTATTTAAAAGTGTAAAACTCATAGGCTTTTCAAAATTAAACAATTATTCTTTATTAATTAATAAACATGATAGTGTGAACTTATTACCATTGGTATTAAAATAATAAATTATGACTGATTTAACTAAACTGATTAAGAGTTATAAGGTATTTATCGATACATCTTCATTAATGCATGAAGGAGCAAAACATATATTTGAAACTGAATTGTATAAAGTTTTATTAAAATATAGTAAGAAAGTAATTATACCTATAAAAGTGATTGAAGAATTGAAAAAGCACCAAAATTCTACTGTCAAAAAAACAGTTAAAAAGGGAATTAATGGATTAAAAATTATTAAAAAACTCCAGGATGATAATCTTATTGATATCAGGGGAGAAAAAAATGATCCATTTGCAGACAACTTGTTTCTAACAATATTTACAAAATTCAGGACAAAGTATAACCTTTGTTTAATCACACAGGATATAGGATTGTCGTTGGATATCCTAGGACTTAAAAACAGCAGATCAGTAGAAAGTAAAAGATCAATCTTGGTTTGTGAAATAATTAATCAACCAACCACGCAACTTGTAAGGTTTATTCATAGAAATAAAAGACAATATTCAAGGCCACCTGTTATTAAGAAAAATATTCCAAAAAAAATAACACAACATAAATTTATCCTAGCAAGAAAGGTTATCAACGAAAAAAGTATATTATTAAATAATACAGGATTGCCAACGGTCAATGACTCAGTTATATGTAAAAAAGCAGGGAAATTAAAATTAATAAAGAAGATTGGATCTGGTGGGGAAGGAATTATTTATCAAACCAATAATAATAGAATTGCAAAAATATATAAAGATGAGAAGCGGTTTGAAAATAAGTTTAGAAAATTGAGTCTTATGCTTAATCACCCTTTATCAATTAAAGGAGTATGTTGGCCTACTGATATGGTATTTAATATTAATAAAGAGCCAATTGGTTATTTGATGGATAAAGCTGCAGGTCATCAGATGCAAACATCTTTATTTATTAAGCCATTATTAAAAAAATATTTTCCTAAATGGACAAAAAAAGATACAATTGATTTGAGTTTAACAATTCTACAAAATATTGAATTTCTTCATAAATCAAATGTAATTATCGGAGATTTAAATCCATTTAATATAATAATTGAATCTTCTAAAACTGTATTCTTTGTTGATACAGATAGTTTTCAAATCGAACATTATCCATGTCCAGTGGGGACCGTAAACTTTACACCTCCAGAAATACAAGGTAAGGATTATAAATCGTTTTTAAGAACCAAAAAACATGAATACTATGCAGTAGCAACTCTTGTTTTTATGATTCTACTACCCGGAAAACCTCCATATTCCCAGCAGGGAGGGACAAATCCAGCAGCCAATATTAAAAAAATGGATTTTTCTTATCCCCTTGGGGAAAAAACAAACAAAAAAACACCAGACGGTACATGGAGGTTTATTTGGAGTCATTTACCTTTTTATTTGAAAGATAAACTATATGATGTTTTTAAAAACAATAAACGAATTGAAGTTTCACACTGGATTGATTTATTAACCCGTTATAAGCATGATCTTGCAAAAGGTCATCTGACAAATGATTTGTTTCCAAGTGACTTCAAACCTATTAGCCAATATGCAAAAGATAAGTTTAAAGTCAAGGTAAGATGATGCCTATATCAAATATATTTTTTGATAGTAAAAATAATCAGATCATTCTGAATGAAAAAATTGGATCAGGAGGAGAGGGAGATATTTATTCGATCGAAGGGACTACATCCAAAGTAGCAAAAATATATAAAGCAAATAAACTTACAAGTAATAAAATAACTAAAATATCTATACTTGTAGAAAAGCAATTAGGATTTCCTGGTATTTGTATTCCAACTTCTGTTTTGAATAACTCTTCGGGGCCTGTTGGATATATAATGTCAAAAGCGGATGGTAAAGATTTAGGTAAAACTGTATTTATTAAACCACAGTTAGAAAAATACTTTCCATTGTGGACAAGAAAAGACCTCGTGAGTTTGTGTATATCAATAATAAAGAAAATTAAATTTCTCCATGAACATAAGATTATCATTGGTGATATAAATCAGTTCAATATTTTAGTTACAGAAAATGAAAATTATTTTGTTGATACCGATAGCTATCAGGTAAATAATTTCCCATGTCCTGTTGGAACGATTTATTTTACAGCACCAGAAATACAAGGTAGAGATTATAAATCATTTTTAAGAACATATGATCAAGAATACTTCGCACTTGCAACATTAGTTTTTATGATTTTACTTCCTGGAAAAGCTCCCTATGCATACCAAGGTGGAGGGAATCCGGCTGAAAATATTAAAAATAAAAACTTTTCTTACCCTTTTGGAGACGATATCAGTTGGCGTGCTCCTAAAGGAGTATGGGAGTTTATCTGGCATGGTTTACCATATGAAATAAAAGAAACTTTTTATAATGTATTCAGACTTTATAAAAGACCACCGCCTGATGAATGGTTGGCAAAATTAGAAAAGTATTATTTAGGAATTGAAAATGGTGATTATGATGATACAATATTTCCACAATCACAATCACGAAATTTAGAATATATCACCACTAATATTGGAGGAGCTGATAGCTTTGGAACTGATGAAACCCGCTTGGGTTATTCATCATGGAATAAAATTGGTATAATCGAACTTAGTACCAAAGCGGTAAAATATTTATCGAGATCAATGAGAAAAAGAAACGACGAATTTCAATTTGATGACTTTTATCGAAAAGGCGAATTAACATTAACTGGAAAGGGTCTCAATAATCAAAATAAAATGGATATGGAATTTTTCAAAAATAATGTTGGTGTTCAAATTGAAAAAATGGTTATCAGTGCAAGAGATAGAGGGAGAGTTGATTATCTATACACTATAGCAACTGCTGCTTA
>CAZEYC010000134.1:0-2986 GCA_964516965.1 uncultured Alphaproteobacteria bacterium
TCCTAAAATTGCTGTCATAAGAATCTATTTGTTAATCTTTAATTTTTTTTTTATTTCAGGAGGCATATAATTTTCATCATGTTTTGCTAAAACCTCGCTTGCTTCAAAAATATTATTTTTTAAGTAACCATTTACAATTACTCCTTGCCCTTCTCTAAAAAGATCTGGTAATATTCCTTCATAACTTACTTTAATATTTTTTTTTAAGTCAGTTATAGTAAAAGTAATTAAAGTACCGTTTCTTAAAACACTATTTTCTTCTACCAATCCACCAAGTCTTATTTTTTCATCTTGTTTTAAATCTTTTTGTGAGATTTCAGAAGGCGTATAAAAAAATAAAATATTGTCTTGTAATACAATTAAAATTGCACCTACAAGAAAACAAAAAAAACTAAAAGCCGCAAATATTAAATAAAAACGTTTTCTTTTTGGTGTCATTAGATTCCTTAATTATTTTTTCTATTTTTTGAAATTTTGTTAAGAATTTTTTGTCTTTTTTTTAAAGCTGTATAGGAAATTAAAATTAATAAAAACATTATTAATAATGCAAATGAACTTGCTGAAAATATGTATAAAAAATTATTTATCATTCTGTAAAATTTAAATTGTTAATTTTTTCATTTATTATTTCAGAACGCATTCTAATTATCAAAACAACTAAAAAATAAAAAAAGAAACCTAAAGCAGTTATTAGTAATGGAATTAACATAGAAGAATGTATAGTTGGCCCCGTAATTTTTATTACACTTGCTGGCTGGTGTAGTGTGTTCCACCAATCGACTGAGAATTTTATAATAGGAATATTTACAAATCCTAATATTGCTAAAAGTGAAGCTGCTTGACCTGATTTTGAAGTATTTTCTGAAAAACTAAAAATAGTCATGTGTCCTAGATATAAAAATAGCAAAACTAACATAGATGTAATTCTTGCATCCCAAACCCACCATGTACCCCATGTGGGTTTACCCCAAATAGAACCAGTTACAATAGCTATTAAAGTAAAGCTTGCGCCAATTAGTGATGCTGATTTACAAAAAACATTTGCTAGTAAATGTTTATTAATTAAATAGATACAACTTGCTATTGCAATAGACGAATAAATCATTAAAGCCATCCAGGCTGAAGGAACGTGAACATACATTATTCTTACTAAATTACCTTGTTGATAATCTTCTGGTGAACTGAAGAAACCTTGATATAGACCATATGATAAAAAAATAATAGTTAAAAAAATTAAATAAATAAAAATTTTTTCACAAAGATATAAAAAATTTGCAGGATTTGCATATTTAAATATTTTAAAATTAGTCATAATAAAAAAAATAAAACTTTATTTAAATAAATTAGTTTCTTTTTTAAGACAATCAAAAGCATATTCAGCGCTTATACTTTTCATACCTTTTTCTTCAGGAATTTTATCTGCTCCTACAATATTTTTTACTTCCCCACTTGGTGGGATAATAGCTTTATAAGTTGGAAGATGTTTTAATGGTGGTGAAGCACCCATTATTGCATAAGAAGGAGTGCCAATTAAAGCTGAAAGATTATATGCTCCTGAATCTAAACCAATGAAAAGAGAGCTATTTGAAATAATAGCTGCATTTTCATGTAAAGCTACGCAAGAAGTAATAGTTTTTTTTGTTTTTTTTAATTTGTAAGTAATTTCATTTATAAATTTTTTTTCATCTGGAGCACCAATTATAAAAATACTCCCTTTAAAAGATTTTGTTATTAGGTTTATTAATTTTGAAAATCTTTCATTAGGCCATTTCTTAAATTCAGCTTTGTTTGTTGAAGAAATAACAATCCATGGTTTAGGAGCTTTTTGGTATTTTTTTTTTATTTTTAATAATGATTTTTTTTCAATAAAAAAATTTGGTTTTATTTTATCTTTTTTTATATCATATGAGTCCAAAAATATTCTTGCTTTTTCGAAGGGTCTTTCAGTTCTAGAACTTTTAGGCATTACTTTCTTTTTAGACAATAAAAATTTTTGTAAACCATATTCATATCCAAAAATATTTTTAACTCCAGCTGATAAACCAGCTAAAGCATATTTTACACTTTCGTGAAAAATCCATAATTTTTCTATATTATTTTCTTTTAAAGATTTAGAAATTTTAAAAAAACTAGATAGGTTTGTAAAAATGCCCCTTGTATCGTCTAAATTAATTATTTTGTTTATATAAGGATCTGCGCTTAATAATTCTTGAGCATTAGTAGTTTTTTTTGAAAATAAAATAATTTTTTTCTCTTTTGTTTGTCTTGCAACAGCATGAATATATGGAATGTGCCAAATAAGATCTCCCATACCATTATAAGAATGAATTACAGCAGTTTTCATTTATCTATATTTTAGCCTAAGAGCTAAACCCCCAATCCATGGAGATACTGCAGTTACAATTAATAAATATCCAATTAATATTTTAAATTCTTGACTAATCTGATTAAAAATAATTTCAGAATTTGTCGCTTCTATTCCAAAAATTAACACAGGTATATAAAGAGGAAGCGTTATTAAAGATATAATAGAACTTCCTTTATTGAAACCAAGCACTAAGGCAGAAGTAACTGTTCCAATCATACATAAAATTGGGGTGCCTATTAAAAGAGATATAAAAATATTAAATAATTTATCTGTTTGTAGATTAAAAAGTAAAAGCAATACAGGAGATAAAATGATTATGGGAAGACATGTAAGGATCCAAATAGATAATGATTTTGATACAAAAATTGTTTCTAGCGGCACGCCGGATATGTAAATTTGATCTAAAGTTCCGTCTTCATAATCATTTTCAAAAAGTTTTTCTACTGAGAAAATTATTGTTAGCAATGTTAAAAACCAAATAATACCAACTAAAAATTTTTTAAGAATTTCCAGATCTCCTTGAAATATAAGAGGTAAAATTAATATTGAAAATATAAAAAATAATATAGAAATTATACTTTCATTTTTTTTTCTTAACGAAATTTTAACATCAGTAAT
>CAZEYC010000135.1:0-2954 GCA_964516965.1 uncultured Alphaproteobacteria bacterium
CGTTGAAACCCAGAAAATTTTGGATAAATCAATAAAAGTGTCTGCAACTTGCGTTAGGGTTCCAGTTTTTATTGGTCATGCAGAATCTATAAATATAGAGTTTGAAAAAGAAATTTCTGATACTAAAGCAAGAGAAATTTTAAAAAAAAGTCCAGGAATTTCTGTCGTAGATTTTAGACAAAATGAAGGGTATGTTACTCCTGAAGAAAGTGAAGGAGAAGACAGTGTTTTTGTTAGTAGAATTAGAAAAGATGACACTATAAAAAATGCTTTATCATTATGGGTTGTATCTGATAATTTAAGAAAAGGAGCTGCTTTAAATACTATTCAAATAGCAGAAGAACTTTTGAAAATGAAATTATTAAAAAAATAAAAAAATTATGAACAAAAAAGAAAATAAAACAAATCCTGGTAATTTTTTTGAAGATTTTTCAGTAGGTCAGGAAATAATACATTCAACGCCCAGAACAATTACATCGGGAGATGTTTCTCTTTTTATTGGTCTATTGGGATCTAGATTTGTTTTACATTCATCAGAAGAATTTGCAAAAAAAATTGGATATTTAAATTCACCTATAGATGATATTTTAACTTTTAACATGGTTTTTGGAAAAACAGTTCCTGATATTTCATTAAATTCTCCGGCAAATTTAGGATATGCATCATGTAAATTTGGTGTGCCTGTATACGTTGGAGACACTATAAAAACCACTTCTAAAGTTCTTGGTGTAAAAGAAAATTCTAATAAAAAGACAGGCATAGTATGGGTTAACTCAATTGGAAAAAATCAAAAAAATGAAGTTGTTCTTGATTATGTTAGATGGGTAATGGTTAATAAACGAGATATATCCAGCCCTGCACCAAAAACTGTAATACCTGATTTAGAAAAAGAATTAAAAAATAATGAATTTTATATTCAAAACAATTTAAATATTTCAAATTATGATTACAACGAAAGTGGATCTAAACATGTATGGGATGATTACAAAATAGGTGAAAAAATTGATCATGTAGATGGCATGACTATAGAGGAGGCAGATCATATGACTGCTACACGATTATATCAAAATACTGCTAAAGTTCACTTTAATGAACATACCGAAAAAGATGGAAGGTTAGGACGTAGAATTGTTTATGGTGGGCATATAATAAGCATAGTAAGAATGTTATCTTTTAATGGTTTAAGCAATGCTTTTAGAATTCTAGGAATTAATGGTGGAAAACATATAGCGCCAGCAGTAGCCGGAGACACTATTTATGCATGGACTGAAATTATTGATAAAAAGGATTTACAAAATAACTCAGATTTAGGAATTTTACGATTAAAAACAATAGGAGTTAAAAATCATTTTTGTAAAGAATTTCCTTTGTATAAAAATGGAGATGAAGAGTATAATGCAAATGTTATTTTAGAAATTGATTATTTTATTTTGATGCCAAAAAAAGTGTAAATGAAAAAATTTAGTAAAAAACCACTATCTCCTCATTTACAGATATATAAACCCCAAATCACATCTATCCTTTCAATATCTCATAGAATCACAGGGATAATTTTATTTTTTTCTACTTTTTTAATTTGCTTTTGGCTTTTTTCTATAGCTTTTAATAATAATTTTGAAAGCTTAATTAATATTTTTTTTTCTAAAACTATAGGAAAAACTTTACTTTTTTTTATAACTTTGTCTTTTTTTTATCATTTATTAAATGGTATTAGACATTTATTTTGGGATATTGGATACGGTTATAAACTTAGCAATACATATCTAAGTGGTATTTTTGTAGTTTTATTATCTTTAATAATAAATATTTATATTTGGTTTTTTTAATGATTAATTTTTTAAAAAAAATTAAATTTTTTGGATTTGATAAGAATCCCGTAAGTCATTGGTTTTGGCAAAGAATTACAGCATTATTAATGATATTAATATTTGGTTGGCTTATTCTTATTTTTAGGAATTTTTTAGATAATTTTGAATATAATTTTTTTCTATGGATAAAAAATCCATTAAATCTAGTTTTATTTATAGTATTAATCATTTTAATCAATCATCATTCTTTGCTTGGTATATTAAATGTTTTTGAAGATTATTTTCACTCAAAGAAGGTTAAAAAAATTTCTTCTTTTTTTTTGAAATTTGTTAGTTTGATTTTAATTAGTGTATCTATTATTTCTGTTTGGCACATTGCTTATTACTAAAATTTTATGACAAAAGCTTATAAAATTATTAAACATAAATATGATGTTATCGTGATTGGTGCTGGTGGAGCAGGTCTACGGGCGACAATGGGTATCGCTGCAAAAGGTTTGAAAACAGCATGCATATCTAAGGTCTTTCCTACTAGAAGTCATACTGTTGCTGCTCAGGGCGGAATATCTGCAGCTTTAGGAAATATGGGTAAAGACGATTGGAGATGGCACATGTACGATACAGTAAAAGGATCAGATTGGCTTGGCGATCAAGATGCAATTGAATATATGTGTAAAGAAGCTATTCCTTCTGTCATAGAACTAGAACATTACGGCGTTCCTTTTTCAAGAACTAAAAATGGTAAAATTTATCAAAGAGCTTTTGGAGGTATGTCAAAAAATTATGGAAAAGAACAAGCTGAAAGAACTTGTGCAGCTGCAGATAGAACAGGGCATGCTATTTTACACACTCTTTACCAACAATCATTGAAACACAAAGTTAAATTTTTTATTGAATATATAGTAATAGATTTGTTAATGAATAAAGATGGTTCTTGTGGGGGTGTTTTAGCATGGTGTTTAGAAGAAGGATCCCTTCATATTTTTAAATCTCATATTACACTTGTAGCAACAGGGGGATGGGGTAGGGCTTATTTATCATGCACATCAGCATATACTTGTACAGGAGATGGCAATGCAATGGTTTTAAGGGCAGGTCTGCCGTTACAAGATATGGAATTTATTCAATTTCATCCAACAGGTATTT
>CAZEYC010000136.1:0-2929 GCA_964516965.1 uncultured Alphaproteobacteria bacterium
ATGGCGCAGCCCATCTATTGATTGAGGTTAGGAGAATAAAATACCTCAATAACATAATTGAGAAAGACCACCGATTTATTAAAAAAACCACCAAGCACAACGATGGAGCTGCAACACTAACTCAATTAATAATTAAAACAATTAAGAATTCTTTAGAATTTCTACCACTTAAACCTGAACTTTTAATTTTGTCAGGCGGGGGTAGACTTAATAAATATTTAGTTAAGAAATTAAATAATGAGATAAATTCAAAAATTAAACTTTCAGATGATATAAAATGGAATGGAGATGCTATAGAAGCATATGCTTTTGGTTTTTTAGCTGTAAGAAGATTAAAAAACTTACCAATTTCTTTTCCGCAGACTACTGGTGTAAATAAATCAGTTGTAGGTGGTGATATTTTTAATTCTATTTAAATTCTTCTAAAATTTTCAAAATAAAAGAATTAACATTGTTTTTTAATTGCTTTTCTTTATTTCTAAAATTTATATCTGAATTAATTACCTTATAATCTATTTTAATATTTTTTTGGTTTGTTAAATTCTTTACTAAATTATTTACTTTTTTTATATCAAAATCTTCCTCTTTATTGTGTTGCATTATTAATCCTGATGCTGGGCACGGAGATAAAAACGAAAAGTCGTGTTTATTTGTTGGAATAGATACATTAACAAAACCAATTATTTCAGGCCTTCTCATTAAAAGTTGTGAACTAACCCAAGCTCCAAATGAAATACCACCAATGCAACAAAAATTTGCATCTGGATTTTGTTCTTGTAGCCAATCTAATGCTGTAGCAGCATCACTCAGTTCTCCTGTTCCATCATCAGAAGAACCTTGAGATTTTTCTACACCTCTAAAATTAAATTTTAATGTTGAGAAATTTTTATTATAAAAACAATCAAATATTGCGGTAACAATATTATTGTTCATAGAATTCTCTTCACATTCTTTAGGATGCATTATTAGTGCTATATATTTAGAGTCATTTACGTGTTTATAAAAACCTTGTAATTTTCCCTCTGGGCCATTAAACAAAACTTCAGACATTATTATTTTATATACTCTAATTAATAATTAATTTTTTACTATATTATGAAAAAAAAATATTTTTAGTAATATAAAAAAAATATTAACTATATAACTTAAATAATAAATATTTTTTATATTATGTTGTTTAAAAAACTAATTAATTTTTTAGATACTTATAAAAAAAAGGATCCTGCGTCAAGATCTTATATTGAGATATTATTATGTTATCCAGGCGTGCATTCTATTTTTTTACATAAAATATCTAATAAAATTTGGAAACTTAAACTTAAAATCCTAGCAAGATTTTTTTCTCACTTTGCTAGATTTATTACAGGTATTGAAATTCATCCTGCTGTTCAAATTGGAGAGAATCTTTTTATTGATCACGGAATGGGAATAGTGATAGGAGAAACTACTGTTATAGGAAACAATGTAACTTTATATCAGGGTGTCACCTTAGGTGGCACTAGTAGCGCTAAAACTAAGAGACATCCAACACTTAAAGATAATGTTATAGTTGGTGCTGGGGCAAAGATTTTAGGTCCTATTGTAATTGGAAAAAATTCTAAAATTGGCGCAAATTCTGTTGTTACAAAGAATATTCCTTCTAATACTACAATTGTTGGAGTGCCAGGAAGAATAATTGAGAATGATTCTACTGATGGAGCAGGAATATAGTATTTAGTTTTTATGTTAAAAAAAAATATTTATTTAGACAATCATGCTTCAACAAAGATAGATACCAGAGTGCTCAAAGGCATGATATCTATTTATAATAAATATTTTGGAAATCCACATTCATCTTCACATCAACATGGTTGGATTGCTGAAAGTTTAATTAATAAGTCTAGGTTAAAAATATCTAATGCAATAGGTTCAAAAAAGGATGAGATTTTTTTTACTTCAGGCGCAACAGAATCAAATAATTTAGTTATTAAAGGTATTGCATTAAAACAAAATAAGAAGAAACACATAATAACTTGTGTTACGGAACACAAATGTATTCTGGAGTCATGTAAGTTTTTAGAAAAAATTGGTTTTAAAGTTTCGTATCTAAAAGTAAACAAATACGGTCATATTGATTTAAATGAATTTAAAAAAATTATAAGGCCTGAAACTTTTTTAGTTTCAATAATGATTGTAAATAACGAAATTGGAACAATACATCCTATAAAAAAAATTGGTAGAATTTGTAAAACAAAAAAAATTCTATTTCATACTGATGCATCCCAAGCATTAGGTAAAGTTAATTTCAATGTAAAAGATTTAAATATAGATTTAGCAAGCTTTTCATCTCATAAAATTTACGGACCTCAAGGCATAGGAGCAATTTATTTAAAAAAAGAACTTGATTTGGTAATAGTGCCTATTTTATCAGGAGGAGGACAAGAAAATGGTTTAAGATCTGGGACATTGCCAACTGCTTTATGTTGTGCGCTTGGCCACGCAGTCGAATTAGTTGTTAAAGAAAAAGATAAAAATATTAAAAAAATAAAAAAACTAAAGAAAATTTTTTTGCAAACATTAAAAAAAGAAAAAATTAATTTTTTTTTAAATGGAAAGAATGTAGTGGATCATAATATTAATATAACATTTCCTGATATAGACGGAGATTATTTATTTTCTAAACTTAACGATATATCTCTATCCTCTGGTTCTGCATGTGGTTCTGGATCGGGAGAAACATCCTATGTCTTAAAAGAAATAGGTATTAATAAAATATATGCTAGATCTACTCTACGTATTGGGATAGGTAAAGATAATACAAAAAATGATTTAATTTATTGCGCTTCAAAAATTTCTAAAATTATGCAAAAATTTTTATTAGAGAAAAAAACATTATAATAGTTATGAGTATGATAAAAATAAAGTTTTTAAATAAAAAGGGTCAATATAT
>CAZEYC010000137.1:0-2921 GCA_964516965.1 uncultured Alphaproteobacteria bacterium
TATTTTCCATATTTTACAAAATATAAATGTATAATTGTTTATTTAACATAAAAAATTTGTCAATTATTTAGTTGACATTCTCTACTAATAATTATAATAACAATCATAATATTAATTAAGTAATAATGTTAAAAAAATCAGGACCAAACAACGAAACCATTGTTTTGCATGCAGGACACAGAAAAGATGAAAGCACGAATGCTGTTGCGGTACCTATATATCAATCTACATCATATCAATTTAATGATACTGATCATGCTGCAAATCTGTTTGCATTGAAAGAATTTGGAAATATTTATTCTAGAATTATGAATCCTACTTGTGCTGTGCTCGAAGAAAGAGTAGCAAAGCTTGAGGGTGGGGTTGCTTCTTTAGCTGTTTCATCAGGTCAAGCAGCCTCCATGATGTCTATACAAAATATTGCTCATGCTGGTGATAATGTAATAAGTTCAACTGATTTATATGGCGGCACATGGAATTTATTTAATAATGCTCTTTCAACAATGGGAATAGAAGTAAGATTTGTTGATCCAGATGATCCAGAAAAATTTAGAGATGCAGCCGATAACAAGACCAGGGCAATATATGCAGAAACTTTGCCTAATCCAAAATTACAGGTTTTTCCTATAAAAGAAGTTTCTGACATAGGAAAAGAATTAGGTATTCCTTTAATTATGGATAATACAGCTGCTTATGGTCTTTGTAAGCCATTTCAATATGGTGCTGCTATAGAAGCATCTTCTTGCACTAAGTATATTGGAGGACATGGAAATTCTATAGGAGGAATAATTGTAGATAGTGGTAATTTTGATTGGGAAAAAAATAGTGATAGATTTCCTATGTTAAACGAACCTGACCCAAATTATCATGGAGCAGTTTGGACACAGGCAGTAAAACCATTAGGCCCAATAGCTTATATAATTAAAGCACGTGTTACATTGTTACGTGATTGCGGACAATGCATGAGCCCCTTTAATGCTTTTAACTTTATTCAAGGTTTAGAAACTCTTCCTTTGCGAATAGAAAGACATTCTGAAAATGCTTTTGAAGTTGCTAAATACTTAAATAATCATCAAAAAGTATCGAAAGTTATTTATCCTGGTTTAATGAGTGGAAAATTTAAAAAAAGAGCAGATACATATCTTGAAGGTGGTTACGGTGGATTATGTGGATTTGAATTTAAAGACGGATTAAAATCTGGAAAAAAATTCATAGACTCTCTTCAAATGTTTTATCATTTAGCTAATATAGGAGACGCAAGGAGTTTAGCTATACATCCAGCGAGCACAACTCATTCACAATTAACATCTGATGAGCAGATAGCAACAGGAGTTACTCCAGGGTATGTTCGTTTGTCAGTAGGCATTGAACACATTGACGATATTTTAAATGACTTAGAACAAGCTTTGAAAAAAGCCTAAATATCTGTAATAATTTAAACTAAAAAAATTATGAAAGGTCCTAGCGTTGTTATAATAGGTTCAGGCCCAAGTGGGTTTTATACAGCTGAATCTATTTCAAAAAAATTAGATTCAAATATAGATATTGTAGATCGGCTTCCTACACCTTTTGGATTAATTAGAGGTGGCGTTGCCCCTGATCATCAAACAACAAAAAAAATATCAGCAGCTTATACTAAAACTGCAAAAAAAGAGCAAATTAATTTTTTTGGAAATATAGAAATTGGAAAAGACATATCAATAGAGGAACTGAGAAAAATATATGACGTTGTTGTTATCGCTATAGGTTCTGAAATAGATAACAAATTACAAATTAATGGTTCAGATTTAAAAGGTGTTTATGGTTCAGCAGAATTTGTTGGTTGGTATAACGGCCATCCAGATTATGTAAATTTAGAACCTAATTTAAATACAGAAAATGTTGTAGTAATTGGGAATGGAAATGTTGCTATAGATATTGTTCGGGTTTTATCAAAAACATCAGAAGAAATGTTAGATTCAGATATACCTGAATATGCCTTAAATTCTATAAATAAATCACCTATAAAAAATTTGTACATGGTTGGTAGAAGGGGACCTATTGAAGCCAAATTTACTAATGTAGAACTTAGGGAAATGGGCAATTTAAAAAATTGTTTACCTATTGTAAACATAGATTTGCCAAATAAATTAGAGGGCGATTATTCTGAAAGAGAACAAAGATTAATTAAAAAAAATTTAGAAACTTTAAAAAGCTTTTCATTGATTGAGAAAGAAAATAAAGAAAAACAACTTAATTTTAATTTTTTTCAAAAACCAATTGAAATTATTGGCAATGATAGAGTTGAATCAATTAAGTTTGAAAAAACAAAATTAGAAGGAACAGAATTGAAAAGTACAGGAGAAGTTATCAAGATCAATTGTGGTCTAATTATTACGGCAATAGGATATAAACCTAAAGAAATACCAGGTTTAAAAATAACTGGAGGAGTGATTGAAAACGATAATGGAAGAATTGATACAGGATTTTATGCTGTTGGTTGGATTAGAAGAGGTCCTACAGGGGTAATTGGAACTAATAAGGTTGATGGGGAATTAGTAGTAGATTTAATAAATAAAGAATTTAAAAATCAAAATAAAGATGGAAGAAAGTCATTAATTGAATTAATAAAATCTAAAAATTTAAAACCAATATCTTTTGAAGATTGGGAAAAAATTGATTCTTATGAAAAAAATAATGCAAAAGATCCTGCTCCTAGAAAGAAAATTCTAACTATCAAAGAAATGCTAAATTTATGTAAGATATAACTATGGATATTGATTTTTCTAAAGCAGATCAAATCAACTCTTGGCCTTTTCAAGAAGCAAGACTGGTATTAAAAAAAATAAATAAGAAGCCAGAGAAAGGATATATTTTATTCCAAAGTGGTTATGGAGCATCTGGTTTACCGCACATAGGTACATTTGGTGAAGTTTCTAGAA
>CAZEYC010000138.1:0-2902 GCA_964516965.1 uncultured Alphaproteobacteria bacterium
ATATTATAAATCTTCATATTAGTTATTTGCCTTGGAACAAAGGTGCGGATCCAAATTTTTGGTCATTTTTTGACAACACTCCAAAAGGTATAACTATTCATAAAATTGATGAAAATATTGACACAGGACCAATTTTATATCAAAAAAAAATAAAATTTATGAAAAATGAAGACACTTTTTTTCTTACATATAAGCGTTTAATAACTGAAATAGAAAAATTGTTTTTTCAAAATTATAAAAATATTTTGAGCAATAAATTTAATATAAATAAGCAAGATTCTATGCAAGGAACAAAACATTTTTCACATCAACTACCAAAGTTTCCACGAGGTTGGCATGCTAATATTGACAACACAATTAAAAAATTGAAAAAAGAAAAGTTTTGGAAAAAAAAATAAAAACAATTGCCGTCATTCAAGCAAGAATGGATTCTTCAAGATTACCAGGGAAAGTCCTTTTGCAACTTGGTCGTTATAAAATTTTGGAATGGGTTTACAATTCAATAAATGTAGTGCTAGGAGTGGATAAAATTATTATTGCCACTTCTACTGATAAAAATGACAATCCAATTATAGAATTTTGTAAAAAAAATAAATATGAATATTTTAGAGGAGATAAAACAGATGTTTTATCAAGAATCTACAATTCAGTAAAAAAATTTCAGCCAGAGAAAATATTAAGAATTACCTCAGATTGTCCATTTATAGATGCAAACGTTTGTAGTCAGTTAATACTACTTTATGATAATGAGAATGCTGATTATGTTACAAACACAGCTACAAATACATGGCCAGATGGATTGGATTGCGAAGTAATAAAATTTTCTGTTTTAAAACAAGCATTTAAAAAAGCAAAGATTTTGTCGGATAGAGAACATGTAACTCCTTGGATAAAAGCCAACCAATATACATTTAGAAATTTTAATTTAGATTGCCCATATAAGAATTTTTCTAATTTTCGTTGGACAATAGATACTGCATCAGATTATAAGTTTATGAGAGAAATTGTAAAAAAATTTCCTAATAACAAAACAATGAACTATATTGAGTTATCTGACTATCTTTTAAAGAATCCTAAAATACAAAAAATAAATTCTCTTAATAAAAGAAATGAAGGTCTTGAGAAAAGTAAATTTAAATCTATTAATTCAATATCATTAATAAAAAAGAATTTTTCTAATTCAAATAAACTTTTTGTAAAATCTAAAAACCTAATTCCTTTAGGCACACAAACATTTAGTAAATCTTATGTAAACTGGCCAGTAAAAAAAACACCTCTTTTTTTAACTCATGGCTTAGGAGGGAGAGTATGGGATGTAGACGGCAATGAATATGTAGATTTAGTTGGAGGATTATTACCTGTGATATTAGGTTATTGTGACAACGATGTAGATTTTGCAATTAGAGAACAATTAAATAATGGTATTACTTTTAGTCTAGCAAATGAATTAGAAATTAAACTGTCAAAAAAATTAAAATATCATATTCCTTGTGCTGAACTTTCTAGGTTTGGAAAGAATGGATCAGATGTAACTTCAGCCGCGATAAGATTAGCAAGACATCATACCAAAAGAGATAGAATTATTGTCTGTGGTTATCATGGTTGGCAAGATTGGTATATAGGTTCAACTTCTAGAAACAAAGGAGTTCCAAAACAAGTCAGAGACCTTACAAATGTTTTACAATTTAATTCAATTAATAATTTAGAAAAAATTTTTTATAAATACAAAGACGAAATTGCAGCAGTTATAATAGAACCAATGATATTTGACAACCCTAAGAAAAATTTTTTAAATAATTTAAAAAAAATAGTTAAAAAAAACAATTCCCTATTAATTTTTGATGAAATTATTACAGGTTTTCGTTTTGGTTTAGGAGGAGCTCAAAAATATTTTAAAGTTGTTCCTGATATTGCATGTTTTGGCAAATCTATGGGTAACGGAATGCCGATTTCGGCAATAACTGGAAAAAAATTTATAATGAAAAAAATGGAAGACATTTTCTTTTCTGGAACTTTTGCAGGAGAAACATTATCAATTGCAGCATCATTAGCAGTAATTAATAAAATGGAAAAATTTCCAGTTATTAAATATATATGGGATTATGGGAAAAGACTTAGAATGGAAATAAATAAATTGATTAAAAGAAACAAACTTCAACATATTATTAAATTACAGGGCAAAGATCCTTGGGTTTTTGTCAATTTTTTTGATACAAATGTATATGACAAGTATCAAATTATAACTTTTTTTAAAAAACTAATGCTACAAAACGGAGTATTAATTTCTAATAGCCATAATATATGTTATGCGCATAATAAAACAGATATGCATATTATATTAAATGCCTACCAACAAACCTTACTTAAATTAAAAAAAGCTATTAACAATAAAAATTTACAAAACGAAATTAAAGATTGCAAGTTAGTAAATCCTATTTTTTCTGTACGTAAATAATAATTTAAAAACAATGAATGCTTTAAACAAACTTAAGAAATTAGGTATAGGAACTGTACAGTTTGGCGCAAAGTATGGAATATCCAATACTTTGCAAAAACCTAATTATAAAGAAGTAAATAATATTCTTAAATTAGCTAATAGAAATAATATTTCGATTCTAGATACAGCGCCTGAATATGGAAAAAGCGAAATAAAAATTGGTAGAAGTTTTTCAAAGAATTTTAGAATTATTACAAAGACAGCAAAAATTAATTCATTTAAAATTACTAATATTGAAATAGATTATGTATATAAGACTTTTCTCAATTCATTAAAAAATTTAAAAAAAAGAAAAATTTATGCTCTCTTAATTCACGATTTTTCTGATTTATTAAAACCTGGTTCAGAACATTTGGTTAAATTAATTAAAAGATTAAAAAGAGAAGGTTTGACAGATAAAATTGG
>CAZEYC010000139.1:0-2882 GCA_964516965.1 uncultured Alphaproteobacteria bacterium
AGATTTATAATATTTTTTTTAAATTTATTTAATATATGGCTTGAAATTTTATATTTATATCCAAATGAGATTATGATGTCAAAATCTTTTACAATTTTATAAGTAACTTTTTTTTTTGTTTGTTTAATTATATGTTTTCTTTTTTTTAAGAAATTAATGATTTCTGTTTCTTTGCTGTTATAACCTAAAAATAATATTTTCATTGAAAATTTAGACTAACATGCTCCATTTCAGGGGAGTGCCAGAAATATAATTTTTTTTAACCCTTTTTCCTAAAACGTCTTTTAAATATTTTGGCTTTAATCCTGCAGCTGGTCTTATAGATTTTATATGATCTTTTGTTAACCTTTGATTTTTTTTTATATTTTTTATTATATATAAAGATCGTCTGATTTTAATCATCTCTCTTTCTGATTTATTTAATTTATAATTAGGTCTGCCAATAATTTTTTTTATATTCTTTGTTTGTAAACACAATTCTTTTAATTCTCTAGGTTCTAGTGAAAAACTAGAATCTGGACTTTTATATAATGATCTACTTAAAGTAAAATGTTTTTCAATTAAACAGGCTCCTAATGAAGAAGCAATTAAAGGCACAGTGTTATTTGTAGAGTGATCTGACAAGCCAACTAAAACATTGTATTGTTTCTTTAATTCATCAATACAACTTAAATTTATTTCATTAACAGGGGTTGGGTAACCACTTACACAATGAAGTAAAATTAGTTTTTTAGATCCATTCTTATAAATTATATTTACTGCGTCATTAATTTCTTCCTTACTTGCCATACCAGTAGATAAAATTAAGGGTTTTTTAGTTTTGGCTATATTTTGTATTAAATCTAAATCTACTAATTCAAAAGAAGCTATTTTATATGCTGGACAATTTAATTTTTCTAAAATTTCGAAACCTTTGATATCAAAAGGCGTGCTAAAAATTGTTATTCCTATTTTTTTTGCTTCAGTAAATAAGTCTTTTTGCCATTCTAATGGAGTTGAAGCTTTTTTATACAAATCATATAATGTAAAGTTCTTCCAAAGACCTTTTTTTATTACAAATTCCTTCCTTTTACTAGGAATAGTTAATGAATCAGGATTGTATGTTTGTATTTTTATTGCATCCGCTCCAGCATGCTTTGCTGATTTTATAATTTTAATTGCATTTTTAATCTTACCATTATGATTAGCTGACATTTCTGCGACAATATATGGTGGGGTATTTTCGCTAATAGTTTTATTGGAAATCTTAAATCTTTTCAAAAATCCTTTTATTTTTTTCATATTATCTTTCTATTTGAATTTTTTTTAAAAAAACGCTCTAATTTTCTTTTTAATTAATTTTGTACTTTTCAATTATTTTTTTTAAAATCATAAAAACAAAATTTACGTGTTTTGCTGACATATTGACAGATAATGGTAGCGTCATTGCATTAAAATAATATTCTTTAGCTCCAGGATATTTATTTATCATTATTTCATTTTTGTAAACTGGCTGATAAATCAAGGGAACATAATGTACTTGAAAACCAATATTATTTTTTTTTAATAAATACGCAAACTTACTTTTAGAAATCTTTAACATTTTAAAATTTATTAAAACAACATAAATATGCCAAGATGTTTTACAAAATTTATGATTATGAAGAACTTCTATATAAGGGAAAAGTGATAAAATTTTTTTATTATACAAATTTACTAATAAACTTCTTTTTTTTATAAAATTATTAATTTTTTTAAGTTGGCTCAACCCTAAAGCACAACTAATATCACTAACCCTATAATTAAAACCTAAATTTTGAACTTCATAATACCATTGATTATTTGAGTTATTTACTGCTTGAGATTTTATTTTATTTTTAAATAATTTTTTAGATTTTAAAATTCCATGATTTCTTAAAATTCTTAAATTATCAGCTATTTTTTTATTATTAAGTGATATTGCTCCTCCCTCTCCCATTGCTATAACTTTTACTGGATGAAAAGAAAATGTTGAAATGTCTGAAAAATTACACGATCCAATTGAATACGTTTTTTTAGAATTTTTTGGTTTATAATTAGTTCCTAAAGCATGACAACTGTCCTCTATAATTTTTATTTTATATTTTAAACATATTTTTCTAATAACACTTAAATCTGCACACTGACCATTTAAATGAACAGGTATAAAAGCTTTTATTCTACTTAAAAGCCTTCTTTTTTTTGCAAAAATTATTACATCTAATAAGTTTTCTGCCTCAACAAGTCCTGTTTTAGGATTTATATCTACAAAAATAATTTTACCTCCTAAAAGTTTTACACAACTTGCAGATGAAAGAAATGTTACGGAAGGAATTATTACAAAATCATCTTTTTTTAGACCTAAAGCAATTAAAGATAAATGTATTGCTGCAGTTCCGCTAGAACAAGCAACTACTTCTTTTGATCCTACATATTTTGAGAATTCTTTTTCAAATTTTTCAACAAAAGGCCCTTGGGTTAGAAAATCACTTTTTAATACTTTAATAACTTCTTTGATATCATAGTTATCTATTTGATGTTGCCCGTATCTATTAATATATTTATTTTTACTCACTATTTCTATTTGTAATAATTATATTGATACAAAGATAAATTTATTTCTTTTTCTAACTTTTTGTTACTTTTGTAAAAATAATCTTTAATTATAGATTTAATTTTATTTTCTAATTCATATTCTTTTTTTTGATTAAATTCTCGAGAATAAAACCTATCAAAAAAAACTCTTAAATTCCTTGAGAAAGAAGCTCGAAGTATTAAGGGGTTTAATAAATATGGATCGCCACCAATATATAAAAAACTGTTTATAAACTTTTTATAAGTAAAATTTAATGAATCTCTTGATCTATTTTTTTTTTCTTTAGAAT
>CAZEYC010000140.1:0-2846 GCA_964516965.1 uncultured Alphaproteobacteria bacterium
TTCGGTTCAAGGAGACTAAAACACTTCAAAGAAGCTGGAATAACGAAACTTGAAGAAGTGAATGAAGACAACAGGGAAGTAATGCTAGGATTTCCAGGGGCCAGTGATTGGCATGTTAATCGTTGGATTGAAGAATCTAAAGCAATATTAGAGAACAAAACATATATCAGAAACCAACAAGAATTATCTTACCTGAAAAATGAGAATATAGTTTTCCTTGATATTGAAACAAATCTTGCACAAACGACGATTTTTCTAATTGGTCTTTATAGCTCCAAAACAAATGATTACACCCAACTATTTGAGAAAGATGACGAGATAAAACTCCTGAGGAGTTTTATGTCTTATTTAGAAGAATTGAACAATCCCCTCATTATATATTACGGAGGGAATCGATTTGACGAAAATTGTATTATTAAATGCTTCAAAAAGTACAAATTGACTCGTGGCATTGAGATGATGAATAACTGTTATGACCTAGGAATCTTTCTGCAACAAAATTTAATTGGCAAATTTGAAGGTTATAAATTAGATTATATTGCAGAGAAACTTTCTGGCTTCAAATACTCAAGTCAGATAAGTGGAATCGATGTTGGCTTAGCCTACTCCAAATATTTGGATAAGGGGACTGAAGCTGATTGGGATAAATTTCTGGATTATAATTTGGAAGATGTAAAGGCTCTCAAATCGGTGGCGGAATATGTGGTTGATTAAACGCCTACCAGAATTTATACCAAGGATGTTTCTTTTGTCCTTCGTTGATCCAGTCAGAAAATCTCTCTGGAGTCTGTATAATGAGTAAATTACCTTCCAATCTATGTTTGATATCTTGAGGAAGCAAACTTCTGTACTCTTTGATTGATGTTCTATCCATGTCATCACTGAAATCAATATGAATCTCTTTTCTTCTATGACTTAACTTGGCCTTCTTGTGGTAGTCAATCAGATTCTGCCATCTGGTCCTAGCAGGATTGTGTAATTCCTCGGCAGGTTTATTTGGGAAATAACCAGGTAGATCTCTTCCAGTCTTATGATATAGTAACCTGAATACTTGTCTTCCTAACTCCAGTTCGTCTTCACTGTATGCCTTCTGTTGTTTAAGTAATCCTATATACATTGTTGAAAACACTCCAAAAATATCATTCTTTTCCTTGTATATTTCATTCAATATTGTTTTGGCTTCTGGATTATTAGTAAATTGGACATCAAATTCCACTCTCTTTAGTCGAGTATTAGCCCACTCGGGCAGATTATATCGGTTTGAAGTGAAAATTACTTGAGAGAAAGTATCCTCTGGTCGCCATTCAGTCTCCCAGTAATTCTTGAAGAACGATTCTAACTTTCCTCTCCACTTTGTACCAGGCACATCATCAAACATTAGTGGGAAAGCAGTCCCCATCTCTCTGGCGTTCATAATGTAATCATAGCTCAGGTCCTTACCACAGATTGGTTCTATTCTTTCCCCAACAATCAATTTAAGAATCCAATTCAGAAAGGTAGTCTTACCATTCTGTGAATCTCCATAGATATACAAGAAACGAGGCCCTCGCTTGTCAATTTCTCCAACATTCCGTCTACGGATATCCAGATATTGATTTGCAAACGGAGTACTGAATAAATATATCAATGCCTCAAACATATACATCTTAGTTATTTCAGGATCTGGAGCATTACCAAAGTCCACACAATCGATGTATGCTTCCAGATTAGCCAACCATCGGTCGATTAATTCAACTTCAGGTATGGATTTGCTTAATAGGATAGATTCTCCATCGAGCCCTATTACTACACCATTCTTTTCAGGATAATACTTCATTAGAGGAATCGCATGAGCTCTGTGATCCAAATATGTTCGTTTATTCACTCTTACAGAATCACCTATATACTCAGCATTAAAATTCTTCAAAACTTTCTTCTGATGTTTTTTACTGGACAAGGGCCCCTGAATTGTAAATCTTATCTCGGTAACTGTATCATCCGAAAGTAGGGCCTCATCACCGAGTTCATTGAAAAAATCCCTGTTCGAGGAATCTGCGTTTGTTACGGAATTCTGAAGCCACAATTGAATAACTTCATCCGCATCAGAATCAATGTTCTCATTGATCTTCTGGATTAAATCGGCCATGAAAGGAATGCAGTGTTCTAAGTGTTCCTGATATATTCCCTCATACATACTAATTATCTCCTCACTCATAGGAGAGTGATAATGGATATCAATCACATCAACGGCGTTTATCTGATACGCCTTTCTAGCTTCTTTAGTAAGATTGGCTGAACCTAGAATGATTCGTATTTTGTCGTCACTTTCCAGTAGATAGAGCTTGGAATGAATGGGTCTTTCACTACCATAGATGATTAGATCGCCTTCCGTTGCCATTTCTAGAATCTTTTTGGTCACGTTAATGTTTTTGGGCACTAAAGTATTGCGATAGGATTCAACCATCTTGTCTCCAACAATAAGTTCCATCTTCTCAAGCCCAAAACTGGGTTCAAAGAGTTTCAGCAATAGTTCGGGGGAAGCAACCCAGGTTACACCTCTTAAGGTGTGAAATCCCTTGAATAGTTTCTCAAATTGCGCATGCGTCTTTATTGTTTCTGCGTGGAACTCTATACCAGCGTCCCACCCTAAATCTAGCCTTATCTGTTTTTTTGGATTATACAATTTTACACTCTCCTATAATTTTTGTTTTTGTTATCTGAAATAATCTCACCAGTATTTACTTTGTAGCTGAATTTGTGATGATTATTGGATCCTCTTCTCTTGGTTGAGGAAGAGATCATCCTTGCACTCAAGGAGACTTCTTCGACCTTCTTATTATTCCATATTTCTATTCCATCAATTACCG
>CAZEYC010000141.1:0-2792 GCA_964516965.1 uncultured Alphaproteobacteria bacterium
ACACACCTGCAATTTTTCTTTGACATAGTTTAGAGACAAGTCTTCTAAAATTATTAAAGTTTCCATAACCAGTATCACCATCAACCAGTATAGGTATTGATGTTGCATCTGACATAAATTCTAAGACATCTAATATTTGTGTCCATGATGCTTCATTACTATCTCTGACACCAAGGGCAGTAGATATTGATAATCCAGATGCCCAAATTGCTTTAAATCCTGCATTTTCAACTATTTTTGCAGTAAGTCCATTATGAGCTTCCATTAGGAAAGATAATTCTTTACTATTAAGTTCTTTTTTTAATAGTTGAGATTTTGTTAATTTATTTATACCTATGTTTTTTGCGTCAATAATTTTCATTTACTACAATTTTTTTACAATTAAAAATTATATTATAATTATGTTTAAATAACTATTTTTTTAAAATTTCAAAGAAAGAAATGAAAGCATTAATATTAGCCGCAGGTATAGGAAAGAGATTAAAATCTAATATCCCAAAAATTTTATTAAAAATTAATAATAAAACATTGTTAGAGAGGCACTATGAGAATCTTCTTAATTATGGCATTAAGGAAATAGGAATAGTTGTTGGATATAAATCAAATTTGATAAAAAAATTTATTAGCAAAATAGATAAAGAGAAAGTTATAAAAATTTTTAATAATTCTAATTATAAAATGGGAAGTATTGTTTCTTTAATTTGTGCATCAAAATTTTTTAATAAGAATAATGATTTAATATTAATGGATGGAGATGTTTTATATGATAAAAAAATACTTAAAAAATTAATTAAATCAAAAAAAAGAAATTGTCTTTTATTAGATAGAAATTTTGAAGAAGGAGATGAGCCAGTTAAAGTTTGTATTAAAAATAATAAAATTTGTGATTTTGGTAAAATTATTTCCAATAATTTTGATTATGTCGGTGAGTCAGTTGGTTTTTTTAGATTTTCCAATTCATCATCAAAAAAAATTTTAGAAAACGCACGAACAATTATGAAATCAAATAATAATGAAATGTATGAAGAGGCTATAAGGAAAGTAATTATAAATAAAATTTTTACTATAGATTTTGAAGATATTACAAATTTGTCTTGGACAGAAATTGATTATAAGAAAGATTTAGTTTTAGCCAAAAAAAAAATTCTACATCAAATAAATGAATAAATTTTTTAAACGTTTAAGTTTAGAATTACCATGGGACCAAAAAATTGGTATTTTCATTTCAAAACCATTTATTTTTTTTAAGATGCATCCTAATTTTGTCACTTTAATTGGAATATTATTTGGCATTTTATCCTTTTTTTTATTTTCTACAGGAAATTTTGTAAATGCAAAAATAGCTTCAATTATATTCTTTTTTGCAGCCTGTTTTGATCACGTAGATGGTGAAGTAGCACGAAAATTAAATAAGACATCTATTTTGGGTCATTATTTAGATCATTTAGGCGTTTGTATTTCTTATATTTTATTATTTATTGGAATGGGTGTGTATTGTGAAATAAATTTTGGTAATGGAATAAAATATGGTTATATCTCAGCTTTTTGTGTTTTTTTGATTATGACAATTAGATTTTATTTAGAAAGAGTAAAAGGAGGAGGGGCTATAAAACAAAGTAATATTTTAGGTTTTGAGCATGAAGATATAATATATATAGTTATACCTATAACTTTCTTAAATAAAATTGATGTTTTTTTATTTTATTCATATATTGGAACTCCAATATTTTTACTCATTACAATTTTAATTACTTTTTATAAGTTAAAAAAATTATAATTTCTTTCTAATTTCTTTTAAATTTATTTTTTGATTAAACCCTATTATTAATCCTATAGATATCCAAATTACCTCTCTTAATCTTCTAATAACAGCAACAGCTAAACCTAATGGCGTAGAATCTTTTAATACATTTACTGCTAAAACAAAAACTCCTTCTTGTGTTCCAATGTTTGATGGAATAAAAAAAAGCATTGCTCTAACAAGTTGCACAAGTGTCTCAATAGCAACAGCTTCCATAAAAGAAATTTTTTGATTTAAAAGTATAAAAATTGCATATAATTCTAGAGCACCAAAAAACCAATTACATAAATTTAGAAATAAAATTTTAAAAAAATCTTTTTTTGTTTTTTTATAAAAATCAGCGATTTTGTGTTCAGTTTCCTGTAAATGTTTAAAAAGATTATTAAATTTTTTTGATAATTTATTCTTGAAAATATGGTGTAATTTTGAAGTTAATTTATATCTTTGAACTACAAAAAATAAAGCTATTAATGTTGTAAAAAATAAATAGCCAATCATTGATGCTTTTTCAAAGTTAGGACCGAATTTTTCTGTGTAAAAAATACTTAATAATCCAATAAAACAAAAAATTATTAATGCAAAAAGAATAAGAGTTTTCGCTAGTATTAATGAACCAATAGATATTTTATATTTGATATTAAAATTATTCTTTAATAAAAATGCTTTTACAGGTTCGCCACCAACTTGAAAAAGAATATAGTTAAATGCTTCTCCAATAATTCTAATTTTAAATACATCGTAAATTTTTAATTTTGTTTTAACTAAATTTTCAATACATATTTTCCAGGAATAGCTATCTAAAACAAACCCAGTGAAATAAATTATTAAAATACTAATGAAGCTAAATCTTAATTTGTTTAACTCATTCAGAAAAGAATTAATATCAACTTTATTAAATATATAAATAAGTAAAACAATCCCAAAGAGCAGATAGATAAATTTAAATTTAGACAATTATAGATATCCTTTTTTTTATTATTTATACTAAAAT
>CAZEYC010000142.1:0-2753 GCA_964516965.1 uncultured Alphaproteobacteria bacterium
AAAGGGATTTCACATCTTCAACTGCAGACAAAATCTTATCAATTCTATCTGATTTATTATGCATTTCCCACAATTTCCAATCAATAGATTCCATCTTTTCAAAGAACTCTCCCTGTAAAAATTCATTCAAATCCTTTAAAGATGCATCAATTGATTTTAAAACATCTTTTTCGGGTGCTACTTTTTTTGTTGCCATAACTTATCTCCTTATTTATCTTAAATTTTCTCAGTTCCAATTTCAACATTATGTAAAAATCCATGATGT
Source organism: uncultured Alphaproteobacteria bacterium (assembly GCA_964516965.1). Classification (GTDB taxonomy): domain Bacteria; phylum Pseudomonadota; class Alphaproteobacteria; genus CAYNCC01. The sequence continues at coordinate 266 of CAZEYC010000142.1, forward strand.
TCTAAAAAACTTTCATCAAAAATTTTATCATCATGAATAATATCAAAATTCCAATAACCTACTAAATTATCTGAGGATTTATATAATTCAAAATCTTCAGTCAAATCCATATCAAATATATTTTCATATAAAACTTCAATTTCATCCGCACTTAATTCAGTATCCCAAATAGCAGATTCATATATCTTACCTTTATAAAAACAACTAAATTCCTTTGTAAATGGATTTGCTGAACCCATAAAATAATCAGAATACTCTTTTGGATACTTATAAAAATCCTTTTCTTTTGGTATTTGTGGTAATGATGGGGGTCTACGTTTATCTAATTGATAAAATTCATCCGATTCAGAAACTCGTATACCATTTACATATAAACTATGTTTCTTTTTTTTATTATTTACACAAAATACCAAATGTACAATTTTATTATTATACTCAAGTGAATTTAATGGATACTCAATATTATTATTATCCCAAACATTACCTTTAAATCTATTAACCGTACTGTAAAAAAGTCCAGTATGTACACCTGACCTAACAAATAATGCAAAATCTTCGTAATGTTCTGTCCACTTAATAGGTTTAACAAAATCTGGTTTAGCTAAAACACAAAAAGTAAAATCAGAATTGGTCAATTCATGTAAAACTTTAGAACCATTTAAAGGTATGTGTATATAACCACCCCCATTAAATTTAGCAAACTTTACTTCTTTAGGCATTTTTACATTCCTTATAAAATTCTAACAACTCTGGAAAAACCGAACCAAAATCTGTTTTACGTCTTCTGTCATGTTCCGAAAAGAATATATAAAAATCTTTTCTATTTCTCATTAATTCACTATGCGAAATATCACTAATAAACCAATCATAAATTCTTTTCATCTTATCTACTTCTACATCTGTAAATGCTTTGTAATAAGAATCTACACCAATTCCCTTTTTACTTAAAAAATCCATAAGTTGTGCTTGTTTTTTTATATTTTTACCCCACTTTTTAGGTAATATTTTAACATTTTGATGTGGTGGATGCCTCAAATATGAAATATCTAATACAATAGCATTTCCATAATATCTATCTTCAGACCAATATTTACATTTTAAATTATATATTTCAGTTATAAGTTTATCAAAATTTGGTACACTAAGAGCATTATAAGTACACATAAAAGTCAAATTTACTTTTTCACATTTACTTAAAACTTTATCACAGTTAGACCAAAATTTTTCAAAATTTTCCATACCATTTCTTATATATTCCGATTGTTCTCCCCACGTATCGGTACTTGTAAAACAAACAAAAGTATTTACTAAATTATTTGTTGTAATATAATTTACTTTATCTATAAACTCATCTATTAAATCATCAGTAACAGTTAAATTAGAATTTACAGCTAAATTTAAATTCGTATTTGGATTTTTTTCTTCAATAATATAATCTAACACCTTAAATGTATCTTTTGATAATAAAGGTTCACCACCAGTAATTCTAAAAGTATGTAAGTCTCTATACAACTCAGGCCACCACTTCCAAAAAGCCTCTACATATGGATTATATTCTCTATGTGGAATTGGTATTTTATCAATTTGAGCTAGATTTCCTAAATCATTAAATTGTCTAGAAGTTGGATACCCACCATGAACTTTTACCTCTTCCATCCATGCGGATGAAATATTTGGAGAACAATAACTACATTTCTGATTACAAGCATTTGAAAATACAACTTCTACATATTTAGGATTAAAATTTTCTTTCCAATCTGATCTTTTTATTTTCTTATAAGATGGTAAAGACCAACTATCAGCACTTTTAAAAATTCTATCACTATACTTATCAGAATTATCTTCTATATTCCAACAATAATCACATTCTTTTGGTCTACCACCTTCCAACATTTCTTTTCTTTTTAATTTTTTAAATTCTGTATTATGTAATGCTGATGGATTATTCTTCAATTCATCCAGCGGTATTTTATGTGTATCTGGATGATGACAACTATGAGTATGCCCATTTTGTAAATGCAAAGTAACTTGTGTCCATTTTGCTAAACAAAATCCACAACCAACCTCATCTAATTTTTCTTTTACCTTTTTATGAATTTGACTCATTTTACACTACTTAATATCTCATTTTGAATAAAAGTATATTCTATTTTTCTATCATATTCTAAACTAAAAATATCTTCTTTTACAATATCATAATAATATTTGCAATCAAATAACTCATTATGAAACAAATAACTAAATTCCAAAACTTTAAAATTATCTTTATTCCCTATAATATCCCATGCAATAGTTTTAGTATTAATAAGATTTTTCAAGTACTCAACTATAGGTTTCAACTGAAATATTTCTTCTTTAGATAAACTCTGAGCTTTTGCTGGTTTATATTCTGCCAATCTTTTTCTTAATTGTATATCAGTTGAATATTTTTCAGTTCCATATGGAAAATTATCTTTATTTTTTGTCTTCCATTGATGGAATCTTTTGA
>CAZEYC010000143.1:0-2702 GCA_964516965.1 uncultured Alphaproteobacteria bacterium
CAAAACATAGTAGAGATAATGAAAGAGAAGCTGATGAAATAGGCATGGATGCATTAATTAAAGCAGGATATGATCCTAAAGCGGCACCAGAAATATGGGAAAATATAATAAAAGAAATGGAATTAGGTGAAAATAAAAACCCACCAACTTTTTTTGCTTCCCATCCACTTCCAAAAGAAAGAGTCACAAATTTAAAGAAACAAATTGAAAAACATTCAGTTTATGAAGGAAAGACCAATAAAAAAAAGTTAAAAAAAATTATCAAACCACATTTAAAAAAATGGCTTAAAGATGTGGTACGAATTAATAATAAGTTAGAGCAAACAGATTTTGTAATTTCTAATGTTTTTAGTGAAGATAAAAATTTGTATTTATTAAAATTTTATCAAGGAGAGATTTATCGTTCAAAAAAGGATGAAGAAAATAATAAAAAAGCTATACGATTTTATCAAGAATCTATAGAATTAAAAAAAGATTTTGCTGATTCTTATAGAGAATTAGGTCTTTTATTATTAAAGGATAAAAAAATAATTGAAGGAAAGAAAAATTTGCAAAAATATGTTGATCTTGAACCAAATGCAAAAGATGTAGAAATTGTTAAAAGTTATTTAAATTAGATGAAAAAATTTTTATTTTTATTATTTATTTTTTTTCTACCTTCTTGCGAGGGAAAAAAAATATTTGTTTTAGTAGAACCAGGCAAAGTAGAAGTTGAAAAGATCTATTCATTAGAAACAACAAAAAATTGGAGTCAATTTCAGGATAAAGAATTTAATTTTATTTTTTGGACTGTTAATGGTTATACTTTGGAAAGAATAGTTTTTTTTAGACCAATTTCTGATAATACATCTTTATATGATCATAATAGTTGGTTTACACAAGAAGATAAAAAAAGGCCTATTTTTAATTCAGAAATGAACAAATTTGAAATAAAAGAATTTTTCGAGAATTGTATTTTATGGTCTAGAAGATTAACTAAGATTGAATCAACAAATTTTAAAAATTATAAAATTGATGATATTGATGGAATAACATTTGATATAAGTGGTCAAAATGAAATGGGCTTAAATTATAAAGGTTTTGTTGTAGCAGGTGTAAAGGATAAAAAATTACATTTAGTATATTTTATTGCGTCTGAAATGGAATTTTATCCAAAATATATAAAAGAAGCAAAAAAAATTATCTCAAGCATCACTTTTTTGTAAGTTTAATAAAAATTTCTTCTAATTTTTTTTGTTTATAATTATTCATAATTTTTTTCTTTTTTTCTGAAATAACAAGTCTTCCATTATCTATTATTGATATTGTGTCACATAGTTTCTCAGCTTCTTCAATATAATGTGTAGTTAGTAAAATGGTTGTTCCATCATTCTTTAATTTATTTATATATTTCCAAAGCTGATGCCTTAAAGTTACATCAACACCAGCAGTTGGTTCATCAAGAACTAATATTTTTGGCTGATGGACTAATGATTTTGCAATCATTAATCTCCTTTTCATTCCTCCTGACAAACTTCTAGAATAAGAATTTGCTTTATTTGTTAAATTTAAATCTTCTAAAATTTTATCAGTAACTCTATATTTTTTCGGGATACCATATAGGCCTGCTTGAACTTCTAATATTTCTTTTGGAGTAAAAAATGGATCAAAATTAATTTCTTGCGGAACAATACCAATATGACAACTAGCCTCTTTTCTATTTTTATCTATGTCATAATTAAATATTTTAACATTACCTGAATTTTTTAAAGTTAAACCAGCTAAAATATTAATCAAAGTTGATTTTCCTGCACCATTTAAACCTAGTAGCCCAAATAATGATTTTTCAGGTATTTTTAAACTTATATTTTTTAAAGCAACAACCTCTTGTTTTTTTTTTGTTTTAAAGATTTTGTTTAAATTGTTTATTTCAACTGCGTACTTAATTTTTTTCTCCTTACCTATTAAATTTTAAATTCTTTACTGTAATATATAAATAACTCTTTTTTTTTATTAGTATATAATTATTTAAAATTGAAAAATTTATTTTTAATTGACGGATCAGGATTTATTTTTCGTGCATTTTATGCTATTCCACCATTAACAAATCCTAATGGCATTCCTATTAATGCTGTTTATGGATATTGTAATATGATTATTAATATTGCAGAAAAATTTAAACCTGATCAAGTTATTGTAGTTTTTGATACAAAAAGAAAAAGTTTTAGAAATGAAATTTATAAAGAATATAAAAGCAATAGATCGGATCCTCCAGAAGAACTTATACCGCAATTTTCAATAATTAGGGAAGCAACTGAAGCATTAAATTTACCTCAAATTGAAATGGAAGGGTATGAAGCAGACGATATTATTGCAACATATGCATCACAGGCAGAAAAAAAAGGAATTCTTGTTACTATTATATCCTCAGATAAAGACTTAATGCAGTTAGTTAATAAAAAAACTAAAATGTATGATGCCATGAAAAATGTCTATATTGGCGTAAATGAAGTAAAAGAAAAATTCTCAGTAGATCCATCAAAATTAATAGATTTACAGGCTTTAGCTGGAGATAGTATTGATAATGTTCCTGGAGTTTCTGGAATTGGCATGAAAACGGCAGCTGAATTAATAAATAATTATGGAAGTTTAGAAAATTTAATGTCAAAAGTAGAAGAAATAAAACAACCTAAAAGAAAACAAGCTTTAATTGATGAAAAAGA
>CAZEYC010000144.1:0-2701 GCA_964516965.1 uncultured Alphaproteobacteria bacterium
GAAAAAGAATTTTGGTGGTGTATTGAACAAACAATAAAAGGACCTAAAAATTGGAAACCAAATCTAATATTGGATGACGGAGGTGATTTGACTAAAGTTATGCATGAAAAATATAAAAATTTACTAAGTTCAATCAAAGGTTTATCAGAAGAAACTACAACTGGCGTACACCGTTTATATGAAATGGAAAAAAATAACAAATTATTAGTACCAGCAATAAATGTAAACGATAGTGTAACAAAATCTAAATTTGACAATCTTTATGGTTGTAGAGAAAGTTTGGTTGATGGAATAAGAAGGGCAACAGATGTGATGTTGGCTGGCAAAAAAGCAGTTATTTGTGGTTATGGTGATGTTGGTAAGGGATCTGCAGCAAGTTTAAGAAATGCAGGAGCAAGAGTTATGGTAACAGAAGTTGATCCTATCTGTGCTTTGCAAGCATCTATGGAAGGTTATGAAGTAGTGAAAATTGAGGATGTTGTTTCAAAAGGAGATATCTTTTGCACAGCAACTGGAAATGTAGATGTGATAACAATTGAGCATATGAGAAAAATGAAAGATAGAGCTATTGTATGTAATATAGGTCACTTTGATAGTGAAATACAGATTGATTCATTAAAAAATTATAAATGGGATGAAATTAAACCACAAGTTGATGAGGTAGAATTTCCTGATGGTAAAAAATTAATAATTTTATCAAAAGGGAGATTAGTTAATTTAGGAAATGCTACAGGACATCCTAGTTTTGTAATGAGCGCTTCTTTTACTAATCAAGTATTAGCTCAAATAGAATTATGGGGAAAATCAAAATCTTATGAAAACAAAGTATATGTTTTACCAAAAGAATTAGACGAAAAAGTTGCTGAATTACATTTAGGAAGACTAGGTTCAAAATTGACTAAACTTTCAAAAAAACAAGCCAAATATATTGGTGTTAATCAAAAAGGGCCTTTTAAACCTAATTATTATAGGTATTAGGTGTAAGATAATTTATAAAATATTTATAAAATCTCTTAATAAAATTCAACTTATAGCAGAAATTCTAGCTTTAAAATCCAAACCTGGAGATGTTTTTTTTTTAAAAGGATCTTTAGGCAGTGGAAAGACTACATTTGCACGATATTTCATTAAATTTCTCAGTAAAAAAATAAAAAAAAATCAAAATGTAGTGAGCCCTACATACAATTTAATACAAAATTATGATTGTGATGGTAAAAAACTTGTTTGTCATATTGATTTATATAGATTAAAAAATATTAAAGAAATTTTAAATCTTGGATTATTTGAAGAAATTGAGAATAAAATAGCTTTAATTGAGTGGCCTGAAAAAATAGAAAAATTTTTTAAAGATAGAATAGAGATTAATTTTAAAATTGAAAAAAAAGAAATTGAAAGTAGGTCAATAACTTTAAAAGGATATGGAAAAAACCATAAAAAAAAATTAGATTCAATAAATTTAAAAAAATTTATTATATGAAAAAAAATTTTTTTATTAAAAATGGACTTCAAAATCCTGTTGTAAAACGTATTGTAGCAGATGCTTCTTTTAGAAAATATTATCGAGTAATTGTAAATAATAAAAAAACATTTATTTTTGTCTATTCTCCAAAAAAAAAGGAAAATAATGAGAGATACATTAAAACTTCAAATTTTTTAAATAAAATAGGTCTATCTGTTCCAAAAATTATAGACTATGATAAAAAAAAAGGTTTTTTTTTAATAGAAGACTTTGGATCAGACACTTATTCTAAATGCATAAATCAAGGTGTAAATCATTACAAATTATATAATTTAGCCATAAACAATATTATCCATCTTCAAAAAAAATCACATTTGCTAGAAAAGAAATTTCCTAAATATACAAATCAAATGTTTATTGACGAAATTAAACTTTTTACTTCATGGTATTGGCCATATATTTTTAAAAAAAAATGCCAAATACAAACAATTAACTCATTTTTAAAAATATGGAGAGTGTTACTAGGAACAGGTTTAAAGACAAAAAAAGTAATAGTTCATAGAGATTTTCATATAGATAATCTTTTTTTTCTTAAAAAAAGACAAGGTATCAATGCTTGTGGCTTGATAGATTTCCAGGACGCAGTAGTAGGGCCTTCTTCTTATGATTTGTTATCATTATTGCAAGATGCTAGAAGAAATGTAAATAAAGATTTAGCAATGCAAATGTATAATAAATTTGTAAAAAACTTAGGCAAAAAGAAAAAAGAGATTTTTAAAACAGAATATGAAATTCTTGCTGCTCAAAGGCATGTGAAAGTAATAGGAATTTTTACAAGACTTTTTTTACGAGACAAAAAAAAACAATATTTAAAAAATATACCAAGACTATGGAAAATGCTTGAAAATAATTTGGAATCGAAAAATTTATTAAAATTAAAATTATGGATGGATGAGTATTTTCCAAAAAAATATAGAATTAAATAAAAAGTTTAAAAGAAAATGAAAATTTCTACTATTATGATTTTAGCAGCTGGTTTAGGAAAAAGAATGGGGACATATACAAATAATCTTCCAAAACCATTAATAAAAATCAAAAATAAAACATTAATAGAAATAATAATAAAAAAATTAATATCAAATAACTTTGAAAAAGTTGTTATTAATTTATTTTATTTAAAAGATAAAATTAAAAAAAAATTAATTGATAAAAATAAAATTAAAATTTTTTTTTCCGAAGAAA
>CAZEYC010000145.1:0-2694 GCA_964516965.1 uncultured Alphaproteobacteria bacterium
CAATATCTAAAATTTTATTTTTTTTTTTTATTTTCATTTCATTAATAAATTTTTTCTTCCAAACATGATGTAGCCCAAAACTCATTAAATCATTCATAATGTCGTATTTATTTGCTACATCATTAAATATTTTTTTGACAAACTTTTTTTTTGAAAAGATTTTTTCCATATATATTAATATATAATAAACTTTATAAATTTATTTTATGCCAGAACTACCAGAAGTTGAAACAACAAAAAAAGAATTAAAATCATTAATCATAAATAAATTTATAGATAAAGTGCTAATTTATACTAAATTTTTGAGAATTCCATTAGAGGAAGCAAAATTAAAAAAACTTGAAGGAAAAAAAATTATAAGTATTACAAGAAAAGCAAAATATATAATAATTAAACTTAACAACTTTTATTCAATAATAATTCATTTAGGTATGACTGGTCGTTTACTATCAAGGCATTTTGATAAGCCACGAAACAAACACGATCATCTTGTTTTAAGAATAAAAAAAGGTTGTGATATTGTATTTAACGATGTTAGAAAGTTTGGTTTCATTGCTGTTGATTTACAAAATAATTTACAAAATAATAAATTTTTAAAAAATTTAGGCGTAGAACCTCTAAGCAAGAATTTTTCTTCATTATTTTTAGAAAAAATCCTAAAAAAAAGTAGTGCGCCTATAAAGAGTGTTCTTTTAAATCAAAAATTAATATCAGGTATAGGAAATATTTATGCGTGTGAGAGTCTTTTTGATTCAGGAATACTACCTCAAACACCATCTAATAAAATAAAAAAGAAAAAAATAACTATTTTATGTAAAAGTATAAAAAAAATATTAAAAAGAGCTATAAAATCCAAAGGTTCATCTATTAACAGTTTTAAATTACCTAGTGGGGAATTAGGAACTTTTCAGAATAATTTTACGGTTTATGGTAGAGAAGGAAATTTTTGCTTAAAATCAAATTGTTATAATAAAATTAAAAGAATAAAAATAGCTGGAAGATCAACATTTTATTGTAGTAGTTGTCAAAATTAAAAAAAAGATAGATTAATTTTTGTATTTTGTTTATAAATGACAAATTAAATTATTTAATTAGATTTAAAAAAAATGCCAATAACAAAATCTGCAAAAAAAAGGGTTAGACAAGAGAAAAAGAGAAGAGCTAACAACAAAATTTTGATTAACAAAATGAAAAAGAGTATTAACGATCTAGACAATGTCTTGAATAGCAAAGATAAAAAAAAATCTTCTGATTTGCTGAAAATTTGTCAAAAAATTATAATGAAGGCAACAAATAAAGGAATTATTCATAAAAACACAGCTTCTAGGAAGATTTCTGGTCTAAATAAGAAAATAAAAGCTATTTAAGTATATAAATTTGGTATTTTATCTGTTGTAATTTAGCAACTATTCACATTGATTCTATATATAAAATGATCTTTTAATTTAATTTATTATTTCTTTTAAAATATAATGTCTCTTAATCGTGGCGGGGTCATTTAATTAAGTTTAATCATAGAAAGGATTTTTTTTTTCCTAGGGTGAAAAATGAGTAAAGAAAATCAAGAAGAAACCTCTTCTTCAAAAACAGTTGATTTTGTTTGGTCAAATGTAAAGATCAAATTAAAAAAAATTTATGGTTCACAAGAATATACCAACTGGCTTAAATTATTAAACTTTAATTCAATTAAAAATAACGTTCTTATTTTAAATGCACCTACAAAGTTTATGTGTGATTGGATTTCTAGTCACTATGGTAAAAAAGTATTAAACACTTGGAGAGAATTTGATAAGTCAGCAAAAGATATTTCCATTATACTTAATGAACAAGCAAATAATACAATACAAAATCAAAACCAATCAAAAGAGAACCAACAAAATATAGAAAAAAACACTAAAACAGATTTATTAAATAATTTAGATCCAAGATTCATATTTAAAGATTTTATAGTAGGCAAACCAAATGAATTAGCCTTTTCTGCATGTAGAAGAGTAGCAGAATCAGAAAACGTTGCTTTCAATCCTTTATTTCTTTATGGAGGCGTTGGTTTAGGTAAAACACATTTAATGCATGCAATAGCATGGGAAAAGAAAAAAAGAAATCCAGCTTTAAAAATTTTGTACTTATCTGCTGAAAAATTTATGTATGAGTTTATAAAAGCACTGAGATTTAAAAACACAGTGGCTTTTAAAGATCAATTTAGATCTGTTGACTTATTAATGATTGATGATGTTCAATTTATTATTGGTAAAGAATCAACACAAGAAGAATTTTTTCACACTTTTAATGCCTTAGCGGATCAAAATAGACAAATCGTAGTATCTGCAGATAAGTCACCATCTGATCTAGAAGGTCTTGAAGAACGTTTAAGATCAAGATTAGGATGGGGATTAGTAGCTGATATACACCCAACAACATATGAATTAAGATTAAGTATAATTGAAGCAAAAATAGATAAATTTAATATTAATCTTCCAAAGGATGTTGCTGAATTTTTAGCACATAAAATTACTTCAAATGTTAGAGAACTTGAAGGTGCTTTGACACGATTAACAGCTCACGTTACATTAGTAGGAAGACCAATCGATTTAGAAATAGCGCAGGATTTACTTCAAGATTTATTAAGAGCAAGCGATAGAAGGACAACTATTGATCAAATACAAAAAAAAGTTGCTGAATATTTTAATATAAAAA
>CAZEYC010000146.1:0-2688 GCA_964516965.1 uncultured Alphaproteobacteria bacterium
GTAAATGGTTACCAGTAACATAATAATAAATCATTTCAGCAATGTTTTGCGTATGATCTCCTATTCTTTCTAAGTTTTTTGCAACTGATAAAATTTGACTACAGCTAGCTATATTTCTTGGATCTTCAAGCATATATGTCAATGTTTCCCTAAATAAAATATCATATTGTTTATTTATATCTGCATCTTTTAACCAAATTTTTTTTGCTTTAGCAGAATCTTCTTGATTAAAAGCATTAACAACTTTTGTAAAATTTGCAGATATAAGATCAAATAAATTATCAAACGATAATACTGTTTGATTCTGTGGTAATTTAGAAAGCCATCTTGATGCTTTTGCTATATTTTTTGTTTGATCGCCAATTCTTTCTAAATCAGAAGAAATTTTAATTGTAGAAATAACGTATCTTAAATCATTTGCAAATGGTTGACGTAAAGCAAAAAGTCTTACCAAAGTATCAATTAATTCTTGATAAGATTTATCTATTTGTTTATCTCTTTCTACAATTTTTTCTGCCAATACTACATCTCTATTTATCAATGATTCACGAGTGTATGATAGTTGAGTTTCAACAATGCCAGCTATATTATTTATTTTATCTTTAATTGAAGTTAAGTCTTTATCAAAAGCTGTAACAATATGATTGTCCATAGTTATAATATAATAAATATTTTATCCATATCTACCTGTTATATAGCCTAAGGTTTGTTTTTCCTTAGGTTTTGTAAAAATTTTTTCAGTATCAGAAAATTCAATAAGTTTTCCTAGATGAAAAAAAGCTGTTTTTTCTGAAACTCTTGCTGCTTGTTGCATGTTATGAGTAATAATGATAATGGTTCTTTTTTTCTTTAAGTCACCAATTAATTCTTCTATAACAGCTGTTGCTACAGGATCAAGTGAAGAACAAGGCTCATCCATTAAAATAACAGAAGGATTAACTGCGACGGCACGAGCAATACATAATCTTTGTTGTTGACCACCTGATAAACTTGTTCCAGATTCATGCAATCTCTCTTTAACTTCTCCAAAAAGACCTGCTTCTATTAAACTTTTTTCAACTAATTCCTTTTCTTCTGCTTTATTATTTACTAAACCATGAAGTTTGGGAGCATATACTATATTATCATAAATACTTTTAGGAAAAGGATTTGGCTTTTGAAAAACCATACCTATGCTGGATCTTAATTTGACAATATCTATAGTTGAATTATAAATATTTGTTTTATCAAGAAATACACTTCCTTCAACTTTACAATTTTCAATAACATCGTTCATTCTATTTAAACATCTTATAAAAGTAGACTTGCCACATCCAGATGGTCCGATTAGAGATGTGACTTCGTTTTGATTTATATTCATAGATATATTATCTACTGCTTTTTTCTCACCATAATAAACTGATATATTTTTAACAACTAATTTAACTTTTTTACTTGTGCTTTTTTTAAGTTTGTTGAATTTTGAAATTGAAACTATTTGATTATCTACCATAGGATTACCATTTCTTCTCAAATTTATGTCTAATATATATTGCTGCAGAATTCATTACAATTAAAAATGAAAGTAAGATTATAATAGCTGCAGAAGTTCTTTCAACAAAAGCTCTTTCTGGATGATCAGCCCACATAAAAATTTGTGCTGGCAATGCAGTGGCTGGATCTGTTATTGACGTTGGCATGTCGGGAATAAATGCAATCATACCTATCATTAATAATGGAGCGGTTTCGCCAAGCGCTCTTGCTAAAGAAATAATTACACCAGTGCAAATACCCGGGGTAGCAAGCGGTAAAACTTGATTAAAAATAGCCTGTATTTTAGATGCCCCTAAGGCCATTGCACCATCTCTAATTGTATCAGGAACAGCTAATAATGAAGCTCTTGTTACAATCACTATTGTAGGAAGAGACATTAGTGCTAAAACCAATCCTCCAACAATTGGCGAGGATCTAGGTAAATGAAAAAAATTAATAAAAACAGATAAACCAAGTAATCCAAAAACAATACTAGGCACAGCAGCTAGGTTGTTAATATTTATTTCAATAAAATTAGTAAATTTATTTTTTTTTGCAAATTCTTGTAAATAAATTGCAGCAGATACGCCTAAGGGAACCGAAATGCATAGCGCAACTAATAAACAATAAAAAGATCCTATTATTGCACCTAATATTCCTGAAACTTCTGGCTCTCTACTATCAGATTTTGTAAAAAAAGTTTTATTGAAAACTTTTAATATATTTCCATTTGATTTTAATTTTTCTATTGCTTCTATTTGAAAATCTGTAATCTTCCTATTTTCCTCAGATATACTTATATCTATGTTTCCTTTAAACATCTGATCAACATCATCTGAAGCGATTAAATCAATTTTTTTTGTTTTTCCAATAATATCAGGGTTGTTTAAAACATGATCTTTAACTGATAGAAAACTATTATAAGAAACAAGAGAAGTAATGTCTTTAGATTTTGGATGGTTTTTATCAATATTCAAAGATGCAAAAAGTGACTGAGATATTACTTTTGAATAATCTGCAGAATTAAGTATTTTGTTTTCTCTGGTACCAAAAGGATCAATTAATTCTTCATTAAAATAAATATCTAATTTAATTCTTGTTTCAAAAAACGTTGAATATCCCTTATAGGAAATAGTAATTAAAAGAAATATTAACATTGACAACGCAAAAAATATT
>CAZEYC010000147.1:0-2681 GCA_964516965.1 uncultured Alphaproteobacteria bacterium
ATACAGAATTGAACGTCTACGTTCATGATCAAGGTCAAAACCATCAAGCTCTCACAGTTTGGTTTGATGAACTATGGAAAGAAGCGGAAGAATTCGACCGTCAATTCCTAGAAGAATTGGAAGAATCATGGGGTATAAAAGAGGCAACTCCAGAAGATATTTACTACAAAACCATTTATACCCTGCTTAAAGACCGTTTGGAGGGTGAAGATGACCATTCGTTTTTATGGACCAATGAGATCACTGAACAATTAGCTGAATTCCAGAAGGTAGCAGTCAGGCAGCTTATTGGAATCATTCGACAATACGGTGGTGCTTTTGCAGCAGATGTTGTAGGTGTAGGTAAGAGTTATATGGGAGCAGCTGTAGTCAAACATTTTTTACTGTCTGAAAATGCAAAACCACTCATTATTTGCCCTCGGGCACTTTTTGAAATGTGGGAAGGTTATAATGCAAAATACTCACTCAATGCACAGATTGTCCCTATGTCTTTATTGCGAGAAACTGAAGGGGAAGATGATGATTGGAATTACCTCATGAGCGATGAAAAATATAAAGATCGGAATTTTATATTAGTAGATGAAAGTCATCACTTCCGTCATCATACATCTCAAAGATATCAGGTGATATCAGATTTTCTCCAAACGGGTCAGAAAAAAGTACTTTTGATGACAGCAACACCTCGGAATAATTCGGCAAAGGATGTATTCAATCAAATCAAATTATTTCACCCGGATGATCTAACTTATTTACCTATTAATCCTCCTAGTCTGAAAGAGTATTTCAAAATTATTTTAAATACTGATACTCCACGTGAAGAATCAAATTTATTATTTCAACGGTTGCTTCAATTTATACTTGTCCGTAGAACGAGACTCCATATATTAAAGTATTATGGGTTTGATTCTGAGAATGATGAGAGGGTAAATCCTAATCAGTTTGAAAAATATGTAAGTGGAGAAAAAAGAGCCTATATCATCGTGGCTGATAAGAAGAATTATTTCCCTTTACGAAAGTTAGAAACTGAACGCTATTCGATATCAGATACTTACCAGGGTCTATATGAAGATATAAGGATTTCACTTGGTAAATCTAGGTTTAATCATGATAGACACCCAAATGATGGGGAATTGACTTATGCTCGTTTTGCCCTATGGCATTATGTGTTACCTAAATTCCAAGATAAAGAACCATATCAAGATCTACATCGTGCGGGAACTAATCTGAGAGGTTTGATGCGCATATTAATGTTCAAACGATTCGAAAGTAGTGTCTATGCTTTTCGCATGACTATTACCCGTATGATTTCCATACACAAAGGATTTTTAACAAGCATAGAAAACAATATCATACCAGCAGGTGAAGGGGCACAGAAAATTCTCTATGGTTCAGATCAATACAGTGAAGATGATCTCATTTCTAAGCTTGAGGAAGTAACTGGACAATATGAATCGGATAAATTTGATTTACAACGTTTGAAAGACCATATAAATCATGATTTAAAGATTCTTGAAAAGGTACTATTAATGGTTAATAAAAAGGTGATACCTCCAAACAAGGATGCTAAACTGCAAACACTGCTAAAAATGCTTTCGAAAAAACCATTAAACTCTGGGAAAGTACTTATCTTTTCAGAATCTGCAGAAACCGTGGAATACTTACATGAAAACATTAATCCTAAAGATGATCCATCTATTTGCAAAGCATCATCAGGGAATGAAAATAAAGTAACCTTAGTCAATCGTTTTGCTCCAAAAGCAAATGATTACACAATTAAACCAAATGAAGTTGAAATTCAGATGGTTATTGCTACAGATGTCTTGGCAGAAGGTTTGAATTTACAGGATTGTGATAAAATCATTAATTATGATTTGCATTGGAATCCGGTAAAACTCATTCAACGTTTTGGTAGGATCGATAGAATTGGATCAACAAATGATGAAATATTTGGGTTCAACTTTTTACCTGAAACAGAGTTGGATAGGAATTTAAATCTACATGAAATTGTTCATAATCGTGTACAAGATATTCATGATACAATTGGTGAAGATGCTAAAATTTTAGATGACAGTGAAAACTTGAATGAAAATGAAATGTATGCTATTTATGAAAAAGACAGTAATCAATTAGCTTTATTTGAAGATAAGATGGAAAAAGAAAGCATCAGTTTTAATGAGGCTGAAGAAGAATTGAGGACATTATATGAAAGTGATCCTGAGAAATATAAAAAGATAGCTTCGCTTCGTGATGGTATTCGTAATGCTGTGAGTACAGATGGTAAGAATCACTATATATTTTGTCAAGCTGACAGATATTCTCAGCTTTATTTAGTTGACAAGAAAGGGAAGGTTGTTGAGAAAGAAGTCACAAATATTTTAGCTAAGCTAAAAAATCAGATTGGCATGCCAACATTACCTATACCTAAAGAATTTAGTTCTGTAGTAAAACAGGTTAAAGAGCAATTTGTAAATGAAGTGGTTAACAGATATATTGAACAAAGACAAAGTAGATATATTTCTGTTGAAAAACGATATGTTATTGATCAATTAAGACAAATATTTGAAGAAGAAAATGAAAGCGAAGACATCAAAGCACAAACCGAGCTTTTTGAAAATGTATTTCGAAATATTGACAGACCAGCAGTGTTGAGTGAACTTCGTAAACTAAAGAAAAATGAAGTA
>CAZEYC010000148.1:0-2664 GCA_964516965.1 uncultured Alphaproteobacteria bacterium
TCAGTTTCAAGTGGTATAGGGGGATCAAAAGAATCAGTTATAAATAACAAAACAGGAATTATTTGCAATCCAAATAGCGTTACATCTATAAAAAACTCTATAAAGAAAATTTTAAATAATAAAAAAAGTTATGAGCAGATGTCTTTAAATGCAAAAAAATTTTCAAAAAGATTCTTATGGAATAAAATTATTAAACAATATTTAAATCTTTTAAATAAAAATCTTTAATGAAAAGAATTTATAATTCTATTTTTTTAGATTGCGTTCTAATTGCTATTTCTTTATATACGCTATATTTTATTTTTCATAAATTTTCTGTAGGTAAGATTCCTTTTTGGGATTTTCATGTACATTATTGTTCAGCAAAAAACTATTTACTTGGAAATTTTCCTTACGGAATTGATGCTTTAAAAAGTTGTTTAGATCCTAATATAACTTTAACAGCAAATTATTCGCCAGGAACTTTAGAACTTATAAAATATTTAGGATATTTTAATATTCAAAATGCAAATATTTTATGGGTTTTTTTTGAAATAATTTCATTACTTTCACTTTTTTTTATTTTAAAAGAAATATTTAAATTTGATTATGAATGGAGGAATATTCTTATATTCTTTTTTTCATTTGGAGGCACAATTTTTATTAGTTTTATTTCAGGAAATTTATCAGTTATTTTATATGGTTTAATATCTTTAGGTATTTATTTTTTATATAAAAATCTTTTTAACTTATATTATTTAATTATATTATTTGTATCTTTATTTAAGTTCTATTATTTATCGTTTTTAATAATTCCTTTTTATCTTATAGGTTTAAAATCTCTTAATAAAATTTTTGTAAGCATCCTACTATTTGTAATAATTCAATATTTTTTTTACATAAATAATCCAAACTTATCAATGGCATTTTTTGATGTTATACAAGGAAAATATACAGATGTTTTACCAGTAAGAATGCTAACTGGTTCAGGTTTGTATTCATTAATTGAAAAAATACCTTGGGCGTTACAGGGAGTAACTGATTTTGATAAAAGTTTCTTTTCTTTAGAAACAAATCTAATGATTTGGTTGATAGTATCTTTTGTAATTTTGTTATCTATTTTTTATTTTTTAAATGGAGAAAAAATAAAAAAAAGTAATAATCATTTTTTATTTTGTTTGTCATTTGGGATATTATCTATTGATTTAATTATACCTAGATTAGTTGTATATGATTTAATTTTAACTGTGCCTATTATTTTTTATCTTTTAAATCAAATTAATTTTAAAAGATTAATCAAAACTAATTTTGATTTAAAAAATATTTTTATTTTAATCTTTTTTGTTTTGTTTGACCATCATTTTCCTTTTTTAATGGTCATATCTTTTTTAACTCTTTTTTTATATTCAGAACATTACAAGAAAAATATTTTTGTTTATTAATTTTCTTTCTTTATATCTCTAGACAAAATTTTTTCTATAGTTTCTTTAATTTTATTATTTTTATATAAAATTTTATAAACAGAATTACAAACTGGCATTTCAATTTTTTTCTTTTTAGACAATAAAAAAATAGTTTTTGAGTTTATAATTCCTTCTGACACAGTTTTATTAGATTTCATAATTTGTTTTATTTTTTTTCCTTTTCCAACTAATAATCCTGTTACAAAATTTCTAGAAAAAGAACTATTACAAGTAAGTGTCAAATCTCCTAATCCAGATAAACCATAAATAGTAGATTCTTTTGCTCCATAAGCTAATCCAATTCTTTTCATTTCAGCTAAACCTCTTGTAAGTAGTGCTGCTTTTGCACTTTATCCTAATTTTTGACTTTCAACTATTCCAGATGCTATTGCTAATATATTTTTTATAATTCCACCAATTTGCACACCTATAATATCATTTGAATAATAACAACGAAAAGTTTTTGAGTTAATTAGCTTTGCTATTGTTTTCGCATCTCTATGATTTTTAGATGCAATAGTAACTGCTGTAGGTAATTTTTTAGCAACTTCTATTGCAAATGACGGACCGGATAATACAGCTATTTTAGATCCAGGTATAATTCTTTTTATCATTTCGCTAATTAAAGATTTTGAGTTATGTTCTAATCCTTTAGAGCAGATAATTATTATCATTTCTTTTTTATAAAATTTTTTGAATTGTAAGATAATTTTTTTAACAAACTGAGAAGGCACACATATAAAAACGAACTTACACATAGCAATTTCTTCTAAATTTCTCGTTGCGTAAATATTATTTGGTATCTTAATTTTTGGGAGAAATGTTTTGTTTGTTCTAAATTTATTTATTTCCGATACTATTTTTTTTTCATATGCCCATAATATAATTTTTTTTTTACTCAAATTGCACGCTAAAGCAGTTCCCCATGCTCCAGATCCTATAATTCCTATATTTACTAACTTGTTAGACATTTTGTTATAGCAAAGATTGGTTTATTTCTTTTTTATTTATATATCCTTCTCTCAATATATTAATTTTATTTTCTGTTAAATCTATAATTGTAGAATCCTTTTTTAATTTTGTTATTCCATCGTTAATTATAGCTATTTTTTTATTTTTAAAATTCTTCATTATACTTTTTGCACTTGTATGACTTCTTTTACCTGTAATGTTTGCGCTTGTACAAAATATAGGAAAATTACATTTTTTTATTATTTCTAAT
>CAZEYC010000149.1:0-2662 GCA_964516965.1 uncultured Alphaproteobacteria bacterium
AGGGGATAGATCAGAAAGAATTAGAACTTACAACTATCCTCAAGGTAGGGTTACAGATCATAGAATAAATTTAACATTGCATAAATTAGAACAAATTTTATCTGGAGATGAATTAGATGAAGTAATTAATAAATTAATTGCAGAAGACCAAGCGATTAAATTGGCAAACTTAAATTAAATGATAAATATTAAACAATTGATAATTGAAAAAACTAAGGTCCTAGAAAAATATTCCGTAAATTCTGCAAAATTAGAAGCAAGAATTTTGTTAGCTAAAGTACTTAAAAAAGATTTAAATTGGACATTTTTAAATCTTGAGAAAAATATTTCAAAAAAAAATTTTTTTATTTTTAATCAACTTATAAAAGAAAAAATAAAAAAAAAACCAACAGCTTATTTAGTTGGATTTAAAGAATTTTGGGGTTTAAATTTCAAAGTAAATAGACATACCCTAATTCCTCGTCCAGAAACAGAACTTATAATATCGGTAGTCAAAAAAAAATATAATACCAATTCTTCTATTTCAGTTTTAGATTTAGGAACTGGGTCAGGATGTATTTTATTATCTATTTTAAAGGAATTTCCTAAGGCTGTTGGTATTGGAACAGACAAAAAAATTAATTCTATAAAAGTAGCAAAATTTAATTCAAAAAAATTATCTTTAAATAAAAAATCTTTTTTTTGTATACAAGATTGGAATTTATCTAAATCTTTTAAAAAATTATTAACTTTAAATAAAAATAATTTCAAAAAGAATAAGTTTGATTTAATTGTTTCTAATCCTCCATATATTGCAAAAAGTGAAATAAATAATTTAATGAAAGAAGTTAAATATGAGCCAAAAATTGCTTTAAACGGAGGGCATAAAGGAATACAAGCTTATAAAAAAATATTTTTTCATATTAGATCTATACTTTCAAAGAATGGATCTATTATTTTTGAAATTGATCCTAGAAGAGTATTGGATATAGAAAAAATTTTACAAAAAGAGGGATTTAAAAAGATTGTCTTTTTTAATGATTTGTCAAATAAAAGAAGAGTTGTTTTTGCAAAAAATAATTATTAATAAAAATCAAAATTATCTATTTGCCTATCTATATTATTTTTTTCTTCTATAAAATTTTCTAATTCTTTGTCTTTTAATTTTTTCCCTGAAGGTAATTTTAGTGTTTGTGGATTTATTTGTTTATTTCTTTTATGTATTTCATAATGCAAATGTGGCCCGGTTGATCTTCCTGTTGAACCTACATAACCAATAATCTGACCTTGTTTAACTCTTCCAGACGTTTTAGCAAATTTAGATAAATGGAGATAAAAAGTTTTGAATCCATTTACATGTCTAATTACTATATATTTACCATTAAGTTTGTGATATTTTTTTACCTCTATAGAACCATCTCCAGCTGCATAGACAGGTGTTCCTTTTGGCGCAGAGAAATCTACACCTCTATGTGCAACATTATATCCAAGGATTGGATGTTTTCTCATCCCAAAACCTGAGGAAATTCTAGCACCATCTAAAGGTGTCTTCATAAGAAGTTTTTGTGCACTTTTTCCTGTTTCATCAAAATAATCTATTTTTCCATCTTTAGTTTTAAATCTATAAAGTTTTAGAGAAACACCGCTTTTTAAAACTAGATTTGCATATAAAATATTTCCAGATTCTTTTTTTGATTTATCATATTTTAATAATTCTTCTTCATAAAGAATCTCAAAACTATCCTTTGGCCAGATATCTCTTTGAAAATCAACGCTAAAACTAAAAATCCTGATAACTTCAGTTATAGTTTTAACATCCAAACCTGATCTTAATGCTGATCTATATAAACTATCAGTTATGATTCCATTTTTTTTTACAATTCTATTGATTGTTTTTTCACTAATAATATTTGCTGTAAAATATCCTTTATTATTTTCTAATAAGAATTTTTTATTAAATTCTAAAGGAAAACTAATTGTTTCTATCTTTTTTTCTTTTTTATTATTTATTTGATACTTGATTGTAATTATTTGACCATTAAAGATATTTTTTGGATTAAACTTCTTTTTTATTTCTTCAATTGCTTCATATATATCAATATTGTTGAAATCATTTGTTTTAAGAATTGATTCTAATGTGTCTCCAGGTTTAACTTTTATTTTTAAAACTGGAGCAGAGATTCTTTTTCTATTTTCTAGAAGCACTTCATTAAATTTATCTCTTTCATAAATAACTTCTATTTTATTATCATTTGTAGTTTTTTTCTCATTCTGAATACAATAAATAGAAACAGAAAGGAGTATGAAAATAATCACTATTTGAGAGATAATTCTACGAAGTTTTGCACCTAAAAAAGTATTAAAAAACATATTTAAAAAAGAATAAAAATATTACATTGACAAGATACCATGTTCAGTTATATAAAGTTATTACTTACACGACATTCACAAGTATTTCAACCCTGTTAGTAAGGGTATAGATGTCTGTGCGTTTTTGGAAATAGTTAAAACGTTGAAGGGATTTGTAGGCGACGATTTTTTATTGAATTCGATGCTTATAAATCTTTATATGAACCTAATATTCATATTGAGTAATTTATTGAGCATAAATTCTTAAATAAGTTAATATTTTTTTTTAACTTATAATTGAGAGTTTGATCATGGCTCAGAACGAACGCTGGCG
>CAZEYC010000150.1:0-2631 GCA_964516965.1 uncultured Alphaproteobacteria bacterium
TCTAGTTTTTTTTATAATATTTAATATTTTTTCTATAGGCCATATATAAAATTTAACAATTTCACCATCATGATTATTAGGTGTAAAACTTTTAGGCAATTGTAAATCATAACAAAACATTATATATCTACTAAAACCAATTTTAGTTTCTACTCCATAAGACACAGTTCCGACATATTTTGATTTTGAACATAGTTTTTTTTGTATTCCAGCTTCTTCGAAAGCTTCTTTAATTAAATTTTCTTTTATACCTACCCCATATGGCAAACCTCCAGCCGCTATTTGATCAAGGTCATTTGGAAAACTTCCTTTACTAGATCTTTTTCCTACCCACATAAAGTATTTTTCATTCTCCTTGATAAAACCATTTAAATGAACTCCAAAGAATTGAAAACCAAAAAAAGGTCCTAATAATCTTTGCACTTTCAATAAAGGTTTTCTTTTAAATGAATTAAAAACTGGAAAATATTCTCTATGATTAGATTTAATTATTTTATTATTACATAAAAATTTAAAAAATTTATTAATTGCATTTGATCTCTTTTGAAAATTATTAAATTTTTCATCTAAATAAACTTTGTTATTTTTTAATTTTAATATATTGGAAAACTTTTTTATTAAATTTATATTTTTTTTTTTTATATAGCCTAAATGATAATCATTTATATAAAATTTAAAAAAATTTAATTTGTTAAATTTATTACATTCTTTAATTCTTTTAATAAATGTCATTAAAGAATATTAATAAAACTTTTCTAAAATACTTACAAAGTCATCCATGATAGATTTTATGTCATAATTTTTTGGAGTATATATTCTACTAACACCTAATTTAAGTAATTTCTTTTCATCTTCAGGAGGAATTATGCCTCCAACAATTAGTGGAAGTGAAAGATTGTTTTTTTTCATTAATTTAATAACTTCAGATGTCAAAGATAAATGAGAACCTGATAAAATTGATAATGCAATCATATGTACACTTTCTTCTATAGCTGTGTTTACAATTTGCTGAGGAGTAAGTCTAATTCCTTCATAAACAACTTCCATTCCAATATCACGTGAGGCTACTGCTATTTGTTCTGCACCACTAGAGTGACCATCTAAACCAGGTTTGCCAATTAATAATTTTATTCTTCTATTTAATTTTGAAGATAGTTTATTAACTCTTGAATTGATTTTTCTAAAGGACAAATCAGAATGTTTCATTATCGACTTTCCTACACCTGTAGGCGCTCTATACTCTCCATAAACTTCTCTTAATATTCCTGCCCATTCTCCTGTTGTAACTCCTGCATGCGCACATTCAATCGATGATTGCATAATATTCTTGCCTTCCATTGCATCTGATTTTAATTTTTTTAAAAAATATTGACATTTCTTTTCATTTCTTTTTTTTCTCCAAATTTTTAATTTTTTTATTTGCTCAGATTCTGACTTTATGTCAAGTTTCATAAAACCTTTATTATCTACCGTTAATGGAGATTCAGCAGTTTCAGTAAATTTATTAACGCCAACAACTACTTGTTCTCCGCTCTCTATTGCACTAACTCTCTCAGACATTGATTTAACTAAATTTTGCTTCATATAACTATTTTCCACTGATATAACTGCCCCACCCATTTTATCTATAATTTTTAATTCTTTATTAACTTTGGCTATAAGCTCTTTTACTTTCTTGTCTATTGTTTTAGAGCCATTGAAAATATCTTCATAATTTAAAAGGTCTGTCTCTTGACCTACAATTTGTTGTAGTCTTATACTCCATTGTTGATCCCATTGACGTGGAAGGCCTAAGGCCTCATTCCACGCAGGCAATTGAACAGCTCTGGCTCTAGCATCTTTTGATAAAACAACAGCTAACATTTCTATTAAGATACGATAAACATTATTTTCTGGTTGCTGTTCAGTTAATCCTAAAGAATTCACCTGGACACCATATCTCAATCTCTTAAATTTTTTATCTTTTACTCCATATCTTTTAGTGCAAATTTGATTCCATAAATCATTCATTGCTCGCATTTTACATATTTCAGTAATAAATTTAATACCTGCATTAACAAAAAAACTGATTCGTCCAACTACTTTAGGAAAATCTTTTTTTGGAACTTGTCCATTCTTTTTTACATTATCTAAGACTTCACATGCATTTGCTAAAGCATATGATAATTCTTGTTCTGGCGTAGCTCCCACCTCCTGCAAATGATAAGAACATACATTGATAGGGTTCCATTTTGGTATTTCCTTATAAGTAAAAGAAATAATATCAGATGTTAATTTCATGCTTTCTTTAGGAGGAAAAATATATGTGCCTCTTGACAAATACTCTTTAATCACATCGTTTTGTGTTGTTCCTTGAAGATTTTTTCTTTTAAAACCTCTTTTTTCAGCAGCAGCGATGTATAAAGAAAGTAACCAAGCTGCAGTTGCATTAATTGTCATTGAAGTATTCATTTTGCCAATTGGAATTCCTTCAAATAAATCTAACATATCTCCAAGATGACATATTGGCACACCTACTTTCCCTACTTCGCCTTTAGCTAAAATATGGTCGGAGTCATAACCTGTTTGAGTAGGCAAATCAAAAGCAACTGATAATCCTGTTTGACCTTTTTTTAAATTTGCTTTATAAAG
>CAZEYC010000151.1:0-2627 GCA_964516965.1 uncultured Alphaproteobacteria bacterium
TGTAAATTCATTTACTGTTAATCTAACAAGATAGTTTTTATTGTAATTTTTATTTTGTATTGGATCTAAAATACATTTTTCCGGATTATCCGGTATATTTTTATTTTTACCAAGATAATTTAAATTAATCTTTTTCATTTTTTTTTTGATTCATTTTTAAAAAAATTTTTATATAATTTATCAAAATTTTCTTTTTTTATTGCATCTCTAATTCTTGACATAAGATTTTGATAATAAAAAATATTGTGCCAGGTTAAAATCATTAAACCTAATATTTCATTACATTTAAATAAATGATGAATATAAGCTTTAGAATAATTTTTACTAGCTGGACAATCTAATTTATTATCTAATGCTTCTTTATCATTCTTAAACTTTGAATTTCTAATATTTATTATACCAGAAGTTGTAAATGCTATACCATTTCTACCTAAACGTGTTGGCAAAACACAATCAAACATGTCTATTCCACAAGCAACGGATTTTATAATATCACTTGGAGTCCCAACACCCATTAAATATTTAGGTTTGTTATCTGGAAGATGTGGGATTGTTTTATTAATAATTCTTAACATTTCTTTTTGGCCTTCTCCTACAGATAATCCTCCTATAGCATAACCGTTAAAATCTATTTCTTGAAGTTTTAAAGCACATTTAATTCTTAAGTCTTCATATTTACCACCTTGAACAATTCCAAAAATTGCAGAATTTTTTTTTGCATTAAATGAATTTTTACAACGTTTTGCCCAACGTAAAGTTAATTCCATAGAATTTTTCGCTTCCTTTTTTTTTATATGATATTTAGGACATTCATCTAGAACCATGATTATATCACTACCTATATTTTGTTGGAATTTAATACATTTTTCTGGTGTTAAATAAAGCAATTTTCCATCAATATGTGATCTAAATTTTATACCTTTTTCATCTATTTTTTTTAATTTTGCTAGTGACCAAATTTGATATCCTCCTGAATCTGTAAGAATTGGTAAATTACAATTCATGAATTTATGCACTCCACCAAACTTATTAAGAATTCTTTCACCTGGTCTAAGCATTAAATGATAGGTATTACAAAGAATAACTTGAGATTTTGTTTGTGAAATATTTTCAGGAAACATTGCTTTTACATTTGCAATAGTTCCTACTGGCATAAAAGTCGGCGTGTCAATTATTCCTTTAGGTGTTATGATTTTACCTACACGGGATTTTTCAAAGTTTTTTATCTTTTTAAAAGTAAATTTTCCTTTATACATAAAAAAGTAAGAATTTTTTTTATTCTTTTATAATATAATTAGTTTTTTGAAACAATAAGATCTATAGGTAGATAAATTCTATAAATTTTCCATTTAAAATTAATTAATTTCAAGTCAGCGACTATTGGATACCCGTCTTGATTAAAATCTATTCTAAATGTATTTAAATTAATAAAGAATGCATAATTTATTTTTTCTCTTAACCTAGAAATATTTGGACCCTGAAACTTAAATTTATTAATTTTTTTTATTTCACTTTTTTTTTCCTTTTTTTTTACTGGATTTTTTATCTCATCTTTAAGTAAATTATTATATTCTTTAGGATTATTTAATAATAGAACAATCTTTTCTGCAGTTATGAATTCTTCTAAAATATAATCAATAACACTAGTTTCAAAAAATTTTTGAAATAATTTATTTCCTAGAATGTTTTTATTTTTAATTCTTTTATCTAATATAATTTTTAGATCATTTTTAAAACCTAATCTTAAAGATTCCCAATTAACATTTTTTGCAATGTAATTTACATCAGACTTTTTTGTAGCTACATAAAATTTATAAATTCCAAAAAATGGATATAAAACATATAAAAAAAGAAAAGAAAAAATTATTATAAAAAATTTTTTTTTCATTTTTTTTAAAAGCTAAATTGTTCCTTTAAAACTTTTTTATCAAAATTATGATTTGGATCAAATAATAAAGATAGTTTAATTGTTCTATCTTCTCTAACCTCTACCTTCTTTATATCTTTGAATTCTTTAAAATCTGCACTTACATTAACTGATCTTTTTTTTTCATCTAATATCACAAAAGTTACTTTACTTTTTGAGTTAATAAGAGCGCCTCTCCAACTTCTAGGTAAAAATGGGCTAATAGGAGTTAAAGCAAGAAGTTTTGAATTCATAGGTATAATTTGTCCACGAGCAGATAAATTATAAGCTGTGCTGCCAGCAGGAGTTGCTAATAAAATTCCATCACAAACTAGTTCTTTAATCCTAACAACGTTATCAATTTTCACTTTTATTTTTGCTGCATGCCTAGAGTTTCTTAGAAGAGCTACTTCGTTAATAGCCATAGCTTCACTTTTTTTACTATTTTTTTTTGTTACTAGCATTTTTAAAACATGCATTTCAGTTTTTTTTGCTTTTTCTAATCTTTTTATTAAATCAATATTTTTATATGGATTAGTTAAAAAACCATACTCTCCTCTATTTATACCAAATATTGGTTTTGAAAGTTTTATAGACTTATGAAGTGCAGATAAAATAGTGCCATCTCCACCTATAGCTACTATCACGTCAGCTTTATTCATAGGGTAATTTTTATATTTTTTTTTTAAATTTTTAAGAGCAACATCTGCTTTTTTAGTTT
>CAZEYC010000152.1:0-2611 GCA_964516965.1 uncultured Alphaproteobacteria bacterium
AATTGTAAAAATTTGTATATTTTTTTCTTTTCATTATTATTTTTTATTCTTTTAGATATTTAATTTCTAATTCTTTAATCTTTTTCCTTAAAGTATTTCTATTTAAGCCAAGTAATTTAGAAGCTTTTATTTGGTTTCCTTTTGTTGCATTTAAACATATAGAAATTAAAGGTCTTTCAACTTCAGATAATATTCTTGTATATAAACCTGCTGTTGGAAGTTTATCTTTATGTAATTTAAAGAATTTTTTTAAATGTTTTTCAACTGACATACTTAAACTAATGTCAGTTATATTTTTATCATTAAAAATATCATTATTAGCATTTAATATTTTTAAATTCTTTTCAACATCAGTATTTTTAATTTTTTTTGACGGAACTAGCACTAAAAGTCTTCTTACAAAATTTTCTAATTCTCTAACATTTCCTGGCCAATGATATTTTTTTAATACTTCTATTGCATCATCTGATATACTTTTTTTATCTAATCCCTCATTTACAGATTTGTTTAAAAAATAAATTACTAAATCATTTATATCTTGGAGTCTTAATCTTAGTGGTGGTATATTAATTGGTAATACATTTAATCTGTAAAATAAATCTTCTCTAAATTTACCATTTTCAATTAAAGTATTTAAATTTTGATGAGTTGCAGTAATTATTCTTATGTTAGTTTTTATTGATACGTTACCACCTATAGTTGTGTATTCACCTTCTTGTAAAACTCTTAATAAACGTGTTTGAGCATTATAGGGCATATCCCCAATTTCATCTAGAAACAAAGTTCCTCCATCTGCCTGTTCAAATTTTCCAGATTTTCGCGAAATTGCACCTGTAAAAGAACCTTTTTCATGTCCAAATAATTCACTTTCAATAAGTTCATTTGGTATAGCTGCAACGTTCACAGCTATAAAAGGCTTACCTTTTCTAGGACCGTAATCATGGAGAACTTTAGCTATTAATTCTTTTCCAGTTCCAGACTCACCGGTTATTAAGACTGTTAAATTTGTGTTTACTAGTTTGGCAATTGATTTATAAGTCTTTTGCATTAATGGCGAACTACCTATTATTGGAAGTTCGAATTTAGATTCATTTTTTTGATTATTTTGTTTTTTTTCTGTAGCACTTTCATCTGAAAGAGCTCTTTCAATAATTTTATTTAATTCTTCTAAGTCAAATGGTTTTGGTAAATATTCATATGCTCCCTTTTCTATTGCTTGCATTGCCGTTAGTAGAGTATTTTGTGCACTTATAACAATAATTTTTATGTCAGGTCTTAATTCTTTTATTTTAGGAATTAATTCAATACCATTTTCATCTGGCATTACCACGTCTAATATAATTAAATTACCAATTCCATTAGATACCCATTTCCATAGTTGAGAACAACTATCTGTTAGTTTGACAGCATAATTTTTTTCTAGTTCAGATGATAAAATAGTTCTTATTGAACTATCATCTTCAGCAATAAGTATTAAGCTTTTATTTTCTTTATTATCTAGCATATTTTAATTGTGATTAATTTTGTTAAACATTGTTTTAAAAATAGTTTTACCATCAAAACTATCGAATTCTATTGATCCAAGATGAGATCTAACTATTTTCGCAGAAATTGACAGTCCCAAGCCTTTTCCATTTGTTTTATTTGTTACAAAAGCATCAAATATATTTTCTTTTAAATGTTCAGGTATACCTTTACCATTATCTTCTATATATACACTTATAGGTAAGTTTCCATGTTCATATTTGCTTTTAATTTTTATAATACCTCCTCCTGAATTTATAGATTCACAAGAATTTTTAACAATATTTGAAAATAATTGAATTAAAAGATTCTTATTACCCAATACTAAAGGTAAGGCAGGATCATATTCTTCAAGAAAAAGAATATCTCTTTCATTGAACGAAACTTTCATTGTTTTTTTTACATATCTTAGAATTTCATTAAGGTTTAAAGGTATTTTTTTTACTGGCCTTTCATCTGTAAAATCTTCAAGACTATTTAAAAGATTTTTTACTCGTTCAGTTTCCGATTCAATTAAGTTTAATAAATTCACATATTTTTTTTCTATACTTCCATTCTTTTTTAATAATTGAGAAGCTCCCTTAATTCCAGATAATGGGTTTTTGATTTCATGAGAAAGCATTGATATTAAAGATGTGGTAGATTGGATAGATTTTTCAAAACTAAATTGATTTTTTAATTTATTACTCTTAGATAAGTCATTGATAACAATAGAAAATAATTTATTTACATTGGTTTTTGATATTGAAACAGATATATCTACTTCCTTTTTATAGAGACTAATCCTCATGTTGTGTACTAGTGAATCACGATTATCAGAGATACTTTTATTAATAATATTTATAAAATTACTGTCACTTATAAAGATTTCGTCTATTTTCTTACCAAGAATTTGTTTTTTACTTATATTTAAGAAATTCTCTGTTTCATTATTACAGTAGATAATTGTTTTTTTAATAGAATTTATTACTATTATTGGGTTTTGTAATGAATTTAGGATTATATCTGTATCGATATTTTTATTTTTCATTAAATTGTACATAACTAAATATGTTTAATATATAGGCATTTTTAACTAATGATTAAA
>CAZEYC010000153.1:0-2608 GCA_964516965.1 uncultured Alphaproteobacteria bacterium
TTAGTAAATTTTTTATCTTTAGAAGTAGTTCTTTTGGTTCAAAAGGTTTTGGTAAGTAGTCTTCTGCTCCCATTTCTAAACCATTAATCCTATCTTCTGTTTCTCCCAAGGCACTTAAAAGAAGTATAGGATTATTTAAATTTGTTTTTTTTAATGATTTAGTTAGCTCTAGACCTGTTTCTCCAGGCATCATAATGTCAAGAATTATTAAATCATAATCTATGTTTTCTAATTTTTTTCTTGCTTCTAATGAATTATTTGCTGTGCTAACTCTAAAATTATTGTTATTTAAATAATTTTTTACAAGTTCCAGTATTCTTTTATCATCATCAACAACTAAAATATGAGGGATATTTTTTAAATCCATTTTTTAATTTATCAAGTTCTTTTATTATTCTTTAATATTTTCTTTGATTTATCACTAATCAAATTAAATAATATTTTTTTAAAACCATTAATTGATTCAGTCCCAGAATTTTTATATGCATTTGCAATTCTACTAACAAATAATTTATTCATTTTTTTTTCAATTTTTATACCTTTTTTTGTTAAAAAAATTGTTTTTTTTCTTTTATCTTTCCTTGATTGTTTTAAAAAAATTATATCATCATCTTTTAATTTATTAACAATTTTAGCTAAACTTTGTTTTTTAATTTTTAAAATTGAAAGCATTTCTTTAATTGTTAAGGAATAATTATTAGAAGATAAAAAAATAACTGAACAATGTGTTTTGTTATAATTAAATTTTTTTAGTAATGGTTCAATGTTATTATCAAAATCTTTTGATAAAAAAAATAATAATTCTAAGGCTATTTTTAATTCTTCATTTTTTAAGAATAAAGGATTATAAATATTATTGAAATTTGACATTTTTAATTTTTAATGTGTTCTTATATTTAAGTATTATTTTAATATATATCTCATAATATTTTTTTTTAATTTAAAAAAAAAATGAAAAAACAAAAAAGATTTGATAAAAGAATAGGGCAAATATGGTTCGATGGAAAATTTGTAAATTGGAAAGAGGCTAAAATACATATTTTAAGCCACGGTTTACATTATGGAAGCTGTGTGTTTGAAGGAGCTAGAATTTATAATGGAAAAATTTTTAAACTCAAAGAACATACTGATAGATTATTTGAATCAGCTAATATTCTAGGTTTCAATTTACCATATTCAAAGAAAATAATTAATGATGTATCAAATTTACTTATTAAAAAACAAAAAATTAAAAATGGATATTTGAGACCTTTTGCATGGAGAGGAAGCGAAATGATGGCTATTTCTGCCCAAAATACAACTATTCATGTTGCTTTAGCAGCATGGGAAATGTCAACTTATTTTAATCCTCAGCTAAAATTAAAGGGAATAAAATTGCAAACAGCTAAATGGAGAAGACCAGCTGCTAATACTGCTCCTACACAGGCAAAAGCTGCTGGTTTATACATGATATGTACGTTAAGTAAACATGAAGCGGAAAAGAAAGGTTTTCATGACTCCTTAATGCTCGATTATAGAGGTAGAATTGCTGAATCAACTGGTGCAAATATATTTATTGTAAAAAAAGGTATTATTTACACTCCGATAGCCGATTGTTTTCTTAATGGTATAACAAGAAAAACAGTGATTAATTTAGCTAAAAAAAATAATATTAAAATTTATGAAAAGATTCTATATCCAAAAGATTTATTGAAAGCAGAAGAAATCTTTCTTACTGGAACAGCTGTTGAAATTACACCAGTTTCTCAGATAGATAATAAGAAATATAAAGTTGGTCCTATAACTAAAGAATTAATAATGAAGTTCAATGAAGTTGTTAGTAATAAAAATTAAATTAATTAAAACACCATTTTTTTTGTCTTTCTAGATCACTTTTTTTTGATTTAACATAAATCTTTTTTAAATTATTTTTTTCAATTTTCCAAAAAGGAGCATTTACTTTTAAATAATCAATTAAGAACTCGCATGCTTCAAACGCATCTTTTCTATGAGATGCAGATGTTCCTATATAAACTATTTTTTCTCCTATTTTTAATTTTCCAAATCTATGAATTATTGTGCAATTATTCAATTTCCATTTTTTAATTACTTTGTTTTCAATTTCTTTAAATTTTTTTTTAGCCATTTCAGGATAATGTTCTATCTCTATTGAATTAATTTTTTTTTTATTTGTTGTTCCTCTAACAATTCCTACGAATGTAACAACAGCACCACTATTTTTTTTTATTAATCTCTTATTTTCTTCTACAAGATTAAATTTTTTTTTTTGTATTTTTATCATTTATCCACCTGTAAATGGTGGGAAGAAAGCTATCTCATCGCTTTTTTTTATTTTTTTATTTAAATTTACTACTTGATGGTTCACAGCTACTTTAATTAATTTTTTCTTTAAAAAAACTTTCTCATATTTATAATTTTTTGAACTTAACCATTCAATTAGAAGTTGTATATTTTTAATATTTTTTGGAGGGCTAATTTTTTCTTCTGACACTCCTAAATCTTTTTTAACCCAAGAAAAGTATATTATTTTCATATTAATATTTCATTATATGGAACAAATCTAACTTTTGTTCCCTTTTTTAAATAAGTTAATTTTTCAGGAAGTTCT
>CAZEYC010000154.1:0-2605 GCA_964516965.1 uncultured Alphaproteobacteria bacterium
CTTAATTTTTTTTAAATGATCATATTTAGACACATATGTATCTTGGGAACAACTGTATAGCATGGGTAATAAAATTAAAAAGTATTTTTTGTATAAATTAATATTCATTGAGATTTTTGTTATATAAAAATAATTAAATATAATATTACTATAATATTTAAATAAAGATATAAAATGTATTCTTTTGAAAATTTAAAAATAGGTAAATCTTTTACTGAATTAAATAAAGTTACAGAAAAAAAAATTACCGATTTTTCTATAGCTTCTGGTGATAAAAATCCTATTCATCTTAATGCAAAATATGCAGAAAAAACCTTTTTTAAAGAACGAATTGCCCATGGTATGTTAATTGCATCATTTATATCGTCTGTTATAGGCAACAAATTTCCAGGACCAGGAACTATCTATATTTCTCAAAATTTAAATTTTTTAAGACCAGTAAAAATTAATGATATTGTAAAGATTGAGGTAATAGTAGAAAAATTAATTTTAAAAAAGAAATGGTGCGAGCTTAAGACACTATGCTCTGTAAAAAATAAAATAGTTATAGAGGGAACTGCTGTTGTTATACCTCCAAAAAAAAATAAATAAATATGAAAATCCTAAATGGATACTCAAAAATAAAAAAAAATACTGTTTTAACAATAGGTAATTTTGATGGAGTGCACAAAGGCCACCAAAAAATTATCAAACAAGCGGTTAAAATTTCAAAAAAAAATAATTTAAAGTCCGTTGTAATTACTTTTAAACCACACCCAATTGAATTTTTTAAAAAGAACTGCAAGCCATTTAAATTAACAAATGATTTTATAAAGATTGAAGAAATAAAAAAACTAGGCGTTGATTATTTAATTTTTATTAAATTTGATAAAAATTTAAATAAATTACCGCCTGAAAATTTTATTAAGAAACTTATTAAATTTAGGCCAAAATTTATTGTTGTTGGGTACAATTTTTATTTTGGTTATAGAAGAAAAGGAGATACGAATCTTCTAGAAAAATTAGCTAATAAATATTTATATACTTTAAAAGTAGTCAAACCAGTTGTTAGTAAAAATAAAAAAGTATTTAATTCAACCTTTATTAGAAAAAAACTTGAAACTGGACAATATGACGTTGTAAAAGAAATGCTTGGACGGAATTGGTTAGTAGAAGGAAAAATTATTAAAGGAAGCGGCAGAGGAAAGAAATTAGGATACAGGACAGCTAATTTTGTTTTAAGTGACTATGTTTTACCAATGAAAGGCGTTTATTTGACTAAAAGTTATTTTGAAAAAAATAAAAAAGAGTATTTTGGTTTAGCTAATTTTGGAAGCAGACCTACATTTAATGGTAAAAAAGTTTTTTTTGAAAATCACTTTTTTAATCTTAAAAATATTGTGTATGGAAAAAAAATTTTTGTAGAACTATTAGCGTTTTTACGAAAAGAAAAAAAATTTGCTAATATTAAATTATTAAAAAAACAAATAGAAAAAGATATTTTATTAGCAAAAAAAATTTTAAATAAGAATAAATGAACTATAAAGACACACTTTTTTTACCAGAAACAGAGTTTAGTATGAAAGCTAGCCTTCAAAGTAATGAACCAAAAATACTTGATAAGTGGAAAAAAGAAAAACTTTATGAAAAATTAAGAAATAAATCAAAAAAAAAGAAAAAATTTATTTTACATGATGGGCCTCCATATGCAAATGGTCATCTACATATGGGGCATGCGTTAAATAAGATATTGAAAGACATTATTGTGAGAACAAAACAAATGCAGGGACTAGATGCTTCATTTGTTCCAGGATGGGATTGTCATGGCTTACCAATTGAGTGGGAGGTTGAACAGGAATTGAGAAAAAAAGGAGATGATAAAAATAAGATTTCTATTAAAGAATTTCGAAATAAATGCAGAGCATTTGCAGAACATTGGATCAAAATACAAAGAGAAGAGTTTGAAAGATTTGGCGTTTTAGGGGATTGGGAAAATTATTATTCAACTATGTCATATAAAGCTGAAGCGCAAATTGTTAGAGAAATTGGGAAATTTTTGTTAAATGGTTCGCTTTATAAGGGTTCTAGGCCTGTAATGTGGTCTGTAGTTGAGAAAACCGCATTAGCCGATGCAGAAGTTGAGTATAAAGATCGTTCAGATAATGCTATATATGTTTTATTCCCAATTAATAAAACGAATTTAGAGATTGAAGAAAAAAAGAATATTAATATTTTAATATGGACTACAACTCCATGGACAATACCAGGAAATAGAGCTTTAGCATTTAATAAGAATTTTTCTTATAGTTTAGTAAATGATAATTTATCTAATAATTATTTTATAGTTGCAAGCGATCTAATTGACAAATTAAAAAATGATACAGAATTGAATATAGAAAAAATTAAAGATTTTTCTGGCAAAGAGCTTGAAAAAACTATTTGTAAACATCCATTTTACGAATTTGGATATAACTTCGATATCCCTTTACTAGAAGCAGATTTTGTAACAAAAGATGAGGGGACAGGTATTGTTCATATTGCACCAGGTCATGGAATTGATGATTTTAATTTGGCAAAAAAAAATAATATCGATATTCCAAGAACAATAAATGAAAGTGGAATTTAT
>CAZEYC010000155.1:0-2590 GCA_964516965.1 uncultured Alphaproteobacteria bacterium
ATCGGGTATTTTTTTTCTAACATATATACTAATTGTTCTAAATTATTATTAGCAAAAGTTTTATCTAATGTTTTTTTTATTTCTTGGTATTTTTTTTTATCAAAATCATTTTTTTTATCAGAAATAACTTTAACTATATAATAAATTTGTTCATCTTCCTCTTCTAACACATCATTTAAATTAGCTTTAAATAAATTATTTGCAAAGTTTTCACTAAAACCTTGTTCTATTAATTTATCTCTATTAATAAACTTAGTAGTTCTACTATCAAAATTTAATAAATCACATACATCTAAAAAATTATCATTTTTTTCTATTTCTTTTTTAAATTCTTGTATTCTTTTTTTTATATTTTTATTTGCTTCAATTTTTGACCATTTCCGAAATACTTGTACGTATGCTTCATCAAAATTCATTTGTGTTTTACCAACAATCTTATCTATCCTTGTTATAAAAAAACCATTCTCAATTTCTTCAATAAATAGATCATCGTCAATTTTTTTATTAAAAACATTTTGGTAAAATAGTTTATTTGAAAAAATTTTAGGTAAATCTTTATTATTTTTATTTAAAAAACTTCTTTTATCGATTAGTTCTGAATTATTAAGTTTTATATTTATTTTTTTTGATATATCCTCAAGACTTAAATTGTTTGATAAATTCTTTTCTATTTCATTAATTACTATATCCATTTCATCAAAGGATTTATCATAAGCAATGTCTTTTTTTAATTCATTTTTAACTAGATTTATATCTTTTGTTTTTTTCTCATTAATCTCTAAAACCTTTATTAAATGCCATCCAACTGGCGTTTTAATTGGTTTAGTAAATGTATTTTTTTCCAATAAAAAAACATCATCTGCAAAATCATTAAGTAATTGTTTTTTTTCTAAAAAATCTAATGTTGCAACTTCAAGATCTTCTATATTCATTTCTTTCGGGATATCTACAAATTTTATTTTTTTATTTAATAAATCGTAAGCTCGATTTGCATTCTCATTTGTATTAAAAATTATCTGTTGAATTTTTCTTTTTTCAGGAATAACAAAATCATCAATTCTTTCATTATATAATTCTAGAATTTCATCTTCACTAACATTTATATCTTTAATTAAAGTTTCACTATTGATATGAATGTAACTAAAAGATCTTCTTTCTTCAAATTGGTACTTTTCTTTATTTTCATTAAAAAGTTTCTCTAGTATTTTTTTATCTGGTTTTTTTATTTTTCTTTGTTCGTAAATTTTATCAATCGAGCCTATCTCAAATTCTTTTTTTTCTTCTAAATAGTTATATAATTTTTTACTAAAATTATTTGGGTAATTTTCTAAAATACCAAGATTATTATAGAATAACTCTATAACTTTTTCTTCTTTTAAGAAATTAATGTAATTTATTTCTGATCCAAAGTTACTATTTACAAAATTTTTGTATAAAACATTATCAAACTTATTATTTTGCCCTTTAATATGAAAAAGTTCATTATTTAATATTGATTCTTTAATAACGTTTTGAGATATCTTTAAATTCATTTCATTTGCTAAATTTAAGAAAAGATATCTTGTTGTGAGCTTACTTAATGATTGTTTAGCTAAATTAATTCTATCATTTTGCGAAATCTCTTTATCAGATAAATTTTTATTAAATTCATTCATTGCTAATTGAAATTCAGTTAAAAATAGATTTCTTGATATTTTTAATTTACCAACATTAGCAACATTAGTATCATTTTTACGAAAAATATCTCCAACACCCCAAAAAGCAAAACTTATGAAGATAAAAAACAATACTATAGCAAGGAGCCAACCTCTTATATATTTCTTTATATATTGAAGCATTTATTTAAAATAATTTCATACTAATCATTTAATATTTAACTAAAATAGTATATTTTTAATATTATCAAATGAAAAAAGAAAAGATAATTATTGCTAATTGGAAAATGAATTTTCTTTTTAAAGATGCAAAAAAATTATTAAAAAAAATTTTAAAAAAAAGAAAAGCCTTTAAACACAATGTTATTATCTGTCCTTCCACATCTATTATATCTTCAGTACAAAGATTTGTGGGAAATAAAATATTATTAGGTGCTCAAAATTGTCATTATGATAACTTTGGGCCTTTTACAGGAGATGATAGCGCTTCTATGTTAAAAAATATAGGGTGCAAATATGTAATAATAGGACATTCTGAAAGAAGAATAGCATATTTTGAGAGTAATGAGCTTATTAAAAAAAAGATACAATCTGCTAATAAAAATAGGCTAAATGCTGTTGTTTGCATAGGAGAAAGTTTATCTACAAAAAAACAAAACAAAACTGAAACTTTTTTAAGCAAACAACTAAACGATTCTTTACCTAAAGAAAAAATAAATAAAGGCATTATTATTGCATATGAGCCTATTTGGGCAATAGGTTCAGGAGTAACTCCTAAAATTGATGAAATTTCAAAATTACATTTATTTATAAAGAAAACAATCACAAAAATAAGTTCGAAATATAAAAATGTTAAAATATTATACGGAGGGTCAGTTAATGAAAAAAATGCCAAAAATTTCTTAAATTGTAATGAAGTAGATGGTTTTCTTTTA
>CAZEYC010000156.1:0-2580 GCA_964516965.1 uncultured Alphaproteobacteria bacterium
ACTCGTGTTTCCGCGTTGAGAACGCGACGTCCTAGACCACTAGACGAAGGGGACAAAATTAATTTTATTTTAATTCTTTTTAGACGAGCGTGTGCCGTCATCACAGTTAGTACTGAAGAATAAAAAAAAAATTATAACGATTTATGGAATTATAATTGTTTTATGTTAACAGCGCTGCTTTTTCCATTTTGTTCTTCAACTTCAAATTCTACTTTGTCACCTTCGTTGAGACCAGAAATGTTAGCAGCCTGCAGTGCGGTAATGTGAAGGAACATATCCTTCTCTTCCCCGTCAACATCTATAAACCCGTAACCCTTTTTAGGATTGAACCACTTTATTTTACCTGTAGGCATTAATCACTAATCACTTAAAAAATATTAATAATAATAAATAAAAGTAGAACTTAAGCAATTATTTCGCTCAATGCAACACTTTTTAGGTATAATTTTTTTTACGGGATTATATTAACTTTTTTGTTATTATGTTTAAATAAATACATTGAATATTACTTTTTTTTTCTCTTTCTATGGTTTTTAAAAGCGTTATAAGAAACTTTTTGAAGTTAGAATCATCAAGTGGAATTCTTTTACTAATTGCAGCCATTATAGCATTAATATTAAGTAATACTTTTCTATCAGAAAAGTTTTTCCATATTTTGCATTTAGATATTTATTTTGGAATCGATTCACCAATCTTTCATAAATCTATACAGCACTGGATTAATGATGGGCTCATGGTTATATTTTTCTTTGTAGTAGGATTAGAAATAAAAAGAGAATTTTTGGAAGGGGAACTTTCAATGCCATCGCAAGCCATTTTGCCTATTATTGCTGCGATTGGAGGAATGGCTGTACCAGCTCTTTTTTATATAATATTAAATATTGGAGAGCCTGAAACGTTAAAAGGCTGGGCCATACCATCAGCTACTGACATAGCTTTTTCCTTAGGAGTATTAAGTCTTTTAGGCAGTAGAGTTCCTATTTCTTTAAAAATTTTTTTAACTGCTTTAGCAATTATAGACGACTTAGGTGCCATCATAATTATTGCTCTATTTTATAGTTCAGGAGTAGAAATACTGCCGTTATTAATAATTCTTATAATTTTATTTTTTCTTTATCTTTGTAATAAAAGAAATATTCAATCCGCTTGGATATATATTGTTTTAGGACTTTTTCTTTGGGTTTTTATTCAGCAAGCAGGAATACATGCTACCATCGCCGGAGTGTTGTTAGCTATATTTGTACCTCATTCTAAATCTTCTGAACAAAAGTCTTTACTGACATTTTTAGAAAATGCCTTACATCCTTGGGTTGCTTATCTAATTATGCCTTTATTTGCTTTAGCAAATGCAGGAGTTTATCTAGGAGATATGACTTTAAATACATTATTTAATCCTATTCCACTAGGTGTAATGTCAGGACTTTTTTTTGGAAAACAAATTGGTGTTTTTTTTACAACTTATATTTTAATAAGAATGGGATATGCAAGATTGCCATCTCATGCTACTTGGATTCAAATGTATGGCGTGGCAGTTTTAACAGGTATTGGATTTACCATGTCACTTTTCATAAACATTTTAGCATTTGATACAGAGTTATATATTAATCAAGCAAAGATAGGGGTTTTAGTTGGATCATTTCTATCTGCTTTAATAGGTTACTTTTTACTTAATTTCAAAAGCGGCAGAAATTAATTGTTTTGTATATTTTTGTTTTGGTTTCTTAAATATTTGATCAGAGTTTCCACTTTCAACAATCTTACCATTTTTTAAAACTATTAACTGATGAGAAAGAGATTTAACTACTCTAAGATCATGAGAGATAAAAATATATCCCAGATTATTTTCTCTTTGTAATTTTTTTAAAAGATTAATAATTTGTAATTGAACTTGAATATCTAAGGCACTAGTGGGTTCATCTAAAATAAGAAAACGTGGTTTTAAAACAATAGCTCTTGCTATCGCAATACGTTGTCTTTGACCTCCACTAAACTCATGGGGGTATCTATTTAAAATATTTATATCAAGATCAACCTTTCTTAGAGTATCTACAATTAGTTTTCTTCTATCATTTTCGTTTAAATCTTTTTTATGAATTTGTAATCCTTCGTTGATAATTTCTTCTATAGAAAGTCTTGGCGATAAGCTTCCAAAGGGATCTTGAAATACAATTTGTATATCATTTCTTAATGGTTTCATTTGTTTAAAATTAAATTTGTTAATACTAAATTTTTGTTTTTTTTTAAAAAAATTAATTTCCCCACTACTTTTAATTAATCTAAGGACAGCCATACCTAAAGTTGTTTTTCCAGAGCCAGACTCACCAACTATTCCTAAAGTATGTCCTTCAAAAACATTTATATTTACCTTATCAACAGCTTTTATAAAGCCAGTAGTTTTTTTTAAGAAACCTTTTTTTATCGGATAATATACTTTTAATTCTTTAGTTGATAATAAAGGAATTTTACTTTTTATTTTAACGGGGTTCCCTTTTGGTTCAGAAGCTAAAAGTTTCTTTGTATAACTGTGTTTAGGTTTAGAAAAAATTAATTTTGTTTTTCCAGTTTCAACAATTTTTCCAT
>CAZEYC010000157.1:0-2535 GCA_964516965.1 uncultured Alphaproteobacteria bacterium
AGATAAAATATAAGAATAAGATTCTTTTAAATTTTTCATCAAATGATTATTTAGGTTTATCTCAAAATAACATAATTAAAAAAGAAACAATAAAAATAATAAAAAAATATGGAATAGGAAGCGGTTCTTCAAGATTGGTATCTGGAAATTTTGATTTTCACGAAAAAATAGAGAATGAATTAGCAAAAAGAAAAAAATCAGAGGCATCTATAATTTTTAGCACAGGTTATTTAGCTAATTATTCTATTTTATCTTCAATTTTTAGCTCAGACATTTATAAAAGTAGTCCAATAGTATTCTCAGATAAATTAAATCATCAATGTATATATGAAGGATGTAAAAATAAAAAAATAAACTTTATTCGTTTTCATCATAACAACATGAATCATTTAGAATATTTATTAAAAAAATATAAATTTAAAAAAAATCCTAAGTTTATTTTGTCGGAATCTGTTTTTAGTATGGACGGCGATTTTGCAGATATTGAAAGTCTTGTTAATTTAAAGATCAAATATAATTCATTTCTATTTCTAGATGAAGCACATGCTACTGGAATATTTGGTAAAAATGGCTTTGGTTTGTCGTTAAAGTTTAGTAATAATATAGACTGTGTTACAGGCACATTCAGTAAAGCTTTTGGAAGTTTTGGAGCATATGTTAGTTGTAGTAAAAATTTAAAATCTTTTTTAATAAATAAATGCCCAAGTTTTATATATTCAACTGCACTTCCGTTTAGTTTATTAGCTTCTATTTATTCAGGTATAAAAATTATGCCAAAATTACAGAATGAAAGAAAAAAGTTAGTTGAAAATTCTTTTTTTTTAAGATCAATTCTAAAAAAAGAAAATTTCAATATAGGTAATTCACAAACTAACATAATCCCAATAATTATAGGAGATCAAAAAAAAACAATGTTAATATCAAAAAAATTAGAGAAGAAGGGTTTTTATGTTGTTCCTATAAGGCCTCCATCAGTGCCAATTAACAGTTCTAGATTAAGAATATCTGTTTCTAGTGCTCATAGTCAAAATGATATAAAAAAGTTATTTAATTCATTAAAATTGTTTAAAAATAGAATTTAAAATTATGAATAAAAAAGGTTTTTTTATTACTGGAACTGATACAGGAGTTGGAAAGACTTTTTTTGCCTCATTGTTAATTAATAAGTATAATTTTGATTATTGGAAACCAATACAAACTGGTAAATTTTTAGAAAATGATACTTTATATATTAAAAAAAAAATAGTTAATAAAAAAAATATTCTTCACGAACCAGTTTACTCATTTAAAAAACCTTTATCTCCTCATTTAGCATCAGATTATGAAAAAATTTCAATTGATATAAAAAAAATAAAAAAACCAAGTTCCAAAAGACCATTAATAATCGAGGGAGCAGGCGGTATTCTTGTTCCTTTAAATAAAAAAAACTTAATTATTGATTTGATTAAAAAATTCAAACTTCCTGTAATTGTTATTTCAAAATCTATATTAGGAACAATTAATCATACTTTGATGACTTTAGAATTATTAAAAAAAAATAAAATAAAAGTTTTTGGAGTTGTTTTAAATAATATAAAAAACAAGAAAGAAGGAAATGATAATGCAATATCAATAGAATCTTTTGGAAATATAAAAGTTTTAGCACGAATTTCATCAATTAATAATATAAATAAAAAAAAAATTGAAAATTTGTCTAAAAAAAAATTTATGAGTGTTTTTAAAATATGAAAAATTCAAAATCAATAAAATTAGATAAAAAATATATTTGGCATCCATTTACACAACATAAAATTTCACCAATACCAATAAAAATAGTTTCTGGAAAAATGACTAAATTAAAAGATGACAAAGGTAGAACTTATATTGATTTAATATCTTCTTGGTGGGTTAATACTCATGGCCATTCTCACCCATATATAGCTAAAGCTATTTACAAACAGTCAAAAAAATTGGAACAAGTAATATTTGGAGGATTTACTCATGATCCAGCAATTGAATTGGCTAAAAAGATTACCGATATCCTACCAGGAAATTTAAAAAAAGTTTTTTTTTCAGATAATGGTTCTACTGCTGTAGAGGTTGCTTTAAAAATTGCTTATCAATATTGGTTCAATAAAAATAAAAAAAGAAAAACTTTTATAGCTTTTAAAAATGCATATCATGGTGATACAGTTGGAGCTATGAGTTTGGCAAGTGGTTCAGACTTATTTTCAGTATTTAAAGAATTATTTTTTAGAGTAAAGCTATTTGATTATCCTTCAACATGGTATGGGGATAAAAAAATTGAGGAAAAGGAAAATATAATATTAAATAAAATTGAAAATGAATTTAAAAAAAATAATGATATAGCAGGTTTGATAATAGAGCCATTAATTCAAGGATCAGGTGGCATGAATATTTGTAGAAATATTTTTATGCAAAAACTATCTAAAATTGTAAAGAAATATAATAATCTCTTAATTTATGATGAGGTGATGACAGGTTTTGGAAGAACAGGAGAGATTTTTGCATGTAAAAAAACTAAAACTCAACCTG
>CAZEYC010000158.1:0-2535 GCA_964516965.1 uncultured Alphaproteobacteria bacterium
GGCTGGTTCTAATATTATTGCTCCATCAGATATGATGGATGGAAGAATTGGAGTGATAAGAGATAGATTAGATAATGAAGGCTTTAAAAATACTAGTATATTGTCTTATGCAATAAAATATGCCTCAAATTTTTATGGCCCTTTTAGAGAAGCAGTTGGATCAATTAAATCTATAAATAAAGGAAATAAAAAAACATATCAAATGGATTATAGAAATTCAAAAGAATCTTTAAGAGAAGTGGCTATGGATATAGAAGAAGGAGCTGACATGATAATGGTTAAACCGGCTCTGCCTTACTTGGATATAATTAATAAAGTAAAAAATAATTTTAATATCCCTACCCTTGCATACCAAGTAAGTGGTGAATTTTCTATGTTAAAAATTTCTGGTCAAAAAAAAATTATTAATTACGAAGAATGTTTATATGAATCATTGGTAGCAATAAAAAGAGCAGGTGCGGTAGGAATTTTTTGTTATGGCGCAATTGATATAGCAAAATATTTAAAATCATGAACAAGCAACCAAATATTATTAACAAATTTAATTTTCAACATTCTTCTCCAAGAGCATGTCCTTACATTAATAGACAAAAAGAACACTTACTTTTTACTGATTTAACTAAATTCATTAATAAAAAAACATTAGAAGAATTAGTTGTAAAAGGTTTTCGAAGAAGTGAAAATATATTTTATAAACCTAATTGTAAAACTTGCAATTCTTGCATATCAACAAGAATACTAATAAAAAAATTTAATCATTCTTCTTCATTTAAAAGAATTGATAAGATCAATAAAGATTTAACAATAAAAATTAGAAAACCTAAATCAAAACCGTCTCATTTTAAATTATTTAAAAAATACTTAAAACTACGT
The DNA here is from genome assembly GCA_964516965.1 of uncultured Alphaproteobacteria bacterium. Taxonomy (GTDB): domain Bacteria; phylum Pseudomonadota; class Alphaproteobacteria; genus CAYNCC01. The sequence goes on from CAZEYC010000158.1 coordinate 874, forward strand.
CATACGAATGGTGAAATGAAACGAATGACTTATTTAGATTTTAGAACTATGATAGAAATTTCCCCTGTTAATACAAAAATACTAGAAATTTATTGTAAAAAAGAATTAGTTGGTGCGATTTTATTTGACATATACCATAATTCTTTATCGGCTATATATAGTTTTTTTAATCCTCAATATAAAAAAAAAAGTTTGGGAACTTTTTTGATTTTAAAATTAATAGATTTTGCTAAAAACACAAATAAAAAATATTTGTATCTAGGATATTATGTAGAAAAATGTAAAAAAATGTCATACAAAATAAAATTTAAACCAATTGAAATACTTGCAAATAACAAATGGGGTGTTTTTGGACAAGAAAATTAATAGAAGAAAATTTATAAAAAATACTGCGATTGCATCATCTATTGCTGTTCTCTCCTCAAATATTTCTATAAAAAAATTAGAAGCTAAAAAAAAAATTAATTGGAAAATGGTAACGACCTGGCCAAAAAATTTTCCTGGACTTGGAACTGGAGCTGAAATCTTTGCAAAAACAATTAACAAAGCTTCTGGAGGTAGATTAAATATATCTGTGTTTGGAGCAGGAGAAATTGTTCCTGCTTTCGAAGCAATGGACGCTGTTTCAAGTGGAGCTATAGAAATGGGTCATGGTGGACCGTATTATTGGAAAGGCAAGGTTGCTGCAGCACAATATCTTTCAGCTATTCCATTTGGTTTGACCCCCTATGAACAAAATTCATGGTTTGAAAAAGGTGGCGGTCAAGATATAGCTGATAAAATTTATAAAAAGATGGGCTGTAAATTTTTTGTATGTGGAAATACAGGCCCACAAATGGGAGGTTGGTTTAATAAAAAAATAGAGTCAATAAAAGATTTTAAAGGTTTAAAAATGAGAATACCTGGACTCGGTGGAGAAGTTATTAAAGCTGCAGGTGGTACAGTTGTAAATTTACATGGTGGTGAATTATTGACATCTATTCAATCTGGTGCAATAGATGCTTTGGAATGGGTTGGTCCTTACAATGATTTGGCTTTTGGAATTCATAAAGCAAGTAAATATTATTATTATCCTGGATGGCATGAACCTGGTGGTGTTTTAGATTGTTTTATCAATATAGAAAAATGGAATTCATTGCCAAAAGATTTGCAAAATATAGTTGAAACATCTGCAAAAGCAACGACTCAAGAAATTACAAATGAAATGATTGCTGGGAATAATGTAGCATTAAAAACATTAATAGAAAAACATAATGTAAAATTAAAACCATTTCCAGAAAATGTTTTAAAAGAATTGGCAATTTTATCTAAGAAAGTAATGCAAAAACTAATTTCCACTGATCCACTTAGTCAAGAAGTATATAGTAGCATTGTCAAATTTAGAAATGATTCTATTAAGAGATCAAAAGTTTCAGAAGAAAAGTTTTTAGAAACAAGATCAAAATTTGTAACATAATAAAATTTATTTTTAATATAATTTATTAGGCAACCATAAAGCCAACTCTGGAAATTTAGCTATCAACAATAAAACAATTATTTGAATAATTACAAAAGGAATAACTCCTTTGTAAATATCTAATGTTTTGACAATTTGAGGCGCTATACCTCTATAATAAAAAAGAGCAAATCCACCAGCAATAAATGCAATAAAGAAAAATATAC